>JAKFYP010000073.1 GCA_021730835.1 Alphaproteobacteria bacterium | reverse complement strand
GAAGGAGCTATCTGGGGAACGGCCATCGGTGCGGTCAGCAAAGGGGTCGGTGGTTTCAGCAAAGCCCGCGAGACAGTCGGGCATGAGCGTGGCGCGGCGCAAATGCTAAATGCCCAGCAAATGGAAGCGGAGGCGGCGTATGCGACCGCACAGGCGCTTCAGTCGCAAGCCGTCGCGCAAGTTGCGGCGGCGCAGCAGCCGACGGTGCTGGTGATGGATGCGCCGACCAGCCGCATGAATATTGACGGTCATGCCTATGATGACCGGATTGCGCCAAGGCAGCAAAAGCTTCTGACGGCGGGTTCCGGCGATCGTTATGGCGCTGCACCGGCGGGAGTACACACGGAACGGCTGCAAAACGCTATTCCCGTTGGTACGGAAATCGGCGCGTAGGTTATCGGGGATTGGAAAAGACGAATGAGTGCGTTTACACCATATCGAGCGGCTGGAAAGAACATTGCCGAATTTGGCAGAAGGATTTTTCAGCATACGGAGCATTCGGCCAGCTATGCCTCCAGACTGGGCCATATTGCGATGGCGCCCGTGTCGTTTGTGGTCTGGTCTGGCGGCAAGGTGTTGCAGGGGGCCACGGCGACGGCAAAACGTTTTCCCATCACGACGTTGCTGGTTGGCGGCGGGGCCGCTGTTCTGGCCACCAAACATTATCTCGATGCTCCCGGTGACAATGAACGTGAGGCTCCAATGCAGGAAATCAATGCAATGGGCGGTGAGCTGGATAATATTCATGCCAGCCAGCGTCAGTTGCTTGCCGGTTCTCAGCAAATGGATGCCTATCTCGCGCAGCGTCCCCAGATGATTGCGCAGGGCGTCAGCGATGTCATGGCTCAGCAGGGCGCGTATGCCGCACCGGTCGCCATGCCGATGATAACCGGCCAGTCGCAGGCCATGCCGCAGGGTTATATCCCGATACAGGAAGCGGTCGCACAGGCTCCCGTCAGCCGGGTCAACGAGCTTGCGCAGTCGGAATATTATGGCCCGGTAGCGATGCCGCAAGCACGCCAGCTTCAGCTTTCCTGATTCTACCCCTTGTTCGATTCCCCGATACCGCCTTCTATTTTGGCGCATAGCCCGTTTGGCAAAATGACGAAGGAATCCTTATCACGGGATTTTGTTGCGCGTCCGGCACAGGCGTGCGTTTCCGTTGCGCAATCATTCTGGCCGGGGGCGGCGATACCGTAGCATTTTTCATTACGGAAGGGAGAGAGCGTCCGTGAGGGTGAGTTGCCGGATGCTTCAGCGGTTTTAGAGTTCTCGGGAGAAAACAGCGCGAATGCCGCAGCAACAACTGCCACGCCGGAGACACTCAGAATTCCAGCCATTCGCCTGTTCATACGCTCACAATATCGTATTTATCCCATCGTATCGGGAAAACATTAACTTATTGCTGCTTTCTTGAGAAACTTCTGGTTTCGATGAATACCCGGGAAACCAGAGGGAATTTTTCTCTCAAACGTTGCTCAAGGCTGGCAACATCCCGCTCAAGTTGACCTGTTTGAATATCATTCCTGAAATCAAGGCTAACGGTTACCAATACGTCATGCGGCCCGAAATGCAACGTCAATACTTCGTTGACACGCTCAATCCCCGTCATTTCCCCGATGATCTCATGAATACCCGCCGTCACCTCGGGATGGGTCGCCTCGCCGATCAGCAGGCCCTTGCATTCATAGGCCAGAAACGCCGCGATGAAGGCCAGCAAAACACCTATCGCCAGCGAGGAGGCCGCATCCATCCACTGAATTCCGAACGTCTGGCCAAGAAAAATACCCGCCAGCGCGATCAGCAGGCCCAGCATGGCCGCCGAATCCTCAAACAGCACGGTAAAGACCGCCGGATCCTTGCTTTCCCTGACCTCGCTGAAAAACCCTTTATTGCCACTGGTTTTTTTAAATTCCTGAAAGGCTATCCACCATGCCACGCCCTCAAAGACCAGCGCCAGCAGCAATACCGCGTAATTCAGGTAGACATATGCCATCGGCTCGGGATGGCGCAGCTTATGGATGCCCTCATAGATGGAAACCCCGGCCCCGATAGAGAAGATCAGTACCGCCACCATAAACGCCCAGAAGTAGATTTCACGGCCATAGCCAAACGGATGGGTAGCGTCGGCGGGTCTTGCCGAGCGTTTGAGGCCGTAAAGCAGCAGGGCCTGATTGCCGGTATCAACCAGCGAGTGGATGGCCTCGCTGAGCATGGCCGAACTGCCGGTGATGGAGGAGGCGATGAATTTGGTGATGGCAATCATCGTATTTCCGGCAAGCGCCGCATAAATAACTTTTTTCGATCCGTTGGCTGACATGATTTCGCTGATATATCTTGAGGTGGATTACAGGCTGTAACAAAATTTCACCAACTTGTCACATTCCAAAGCCTTATCATTTGGTAAACTGTAGTCGAATGGGCGGAAACTATGGCTTTTACCGACTATCTGAATCCTTTTAGAGTAACCGAGCATCTGCGCTCATCGGTGACGCCCGTGCGTATTGAGGGGGAGGAAATCGGCCTCAGCGATCATTTGCAGGCAACCAAGGAATCCTTCGTTCGCAATAGTAACCGGTCGTTCCTGTGGGGGGAAATCGGGCAATTCGCGCTCTGGGCAATGGCGGCGCTTTTCACCGGCGGCGCAATCAGTGCAACGTCAACGACGATGGCCCTGACCCTTGGCGCGATTGCGGTTTGCGTGGCGATTGGCGGAGTTGCCGCGAAATACGCTTCACAAAAAATCCGCTCGCAGAATATGTTCAATGCCGAGGAGATTAACGCGGAACTCAGCGCCAGGGCGCTGGAGCGCACGCCGCTGACTGTTTACGTCGCTAATCCCGAGCGGGAAAACGCCCTGCCATCGTTACCGCCCCTGCCGCTCAGGGAGTCGCCGCTGATTATGGCGGGCGCAGCCGATCATCCGGGCACGCGCTATCCTTCCACGATTACGCAGCTTGCCTCGCTTCAGGAATACGGGCGCGTCAGCCCGGATCAGGAGCGCAATCCGACGATTCATTAAAAGAACGGCGCATCACTCCTTGCCTGAGGGCGTATTTTCCGGCATTACACTATACCCTTATGAACGCACCTTTGCTTCCATCCGGCCTGCGTGACCTGTTGCCCCCCGAGGCGGCGGGGCAATACGCGCTGGTGGCAAGGTTGATGGAGCGTTTCGCGCTGTTTGGCTACGACCCGGTGATCCCGCCGCTCATCGAGTTTGAGGATACCATGCTGCCGGAAAAGGGAACGATACTGGATACCCAGACCTTCCGCTTCATGGATCCGCTCTCGGGGCGCATGCTGGCTTTGCGCTCGGATATTACCACGCAGATTTCGCGTATTGCCGCGACCCGGCTGGCCACAACGGCCCGCCCGCTGCGCCTGAGCTATACCGGCACGGTGCTTCGGGTCAGGCCGGAAGAACTGGAGAATCATCGCCAGCATGTGCAGGCGGGTATTGAGCTGTATGGCAGTATGTCGGCATCGGGTGACGCCGAGGTGATTTATGCGCTGCTGGAGGCGTTGCAGGTGGCCGGGTTCGGGGAAATCGTCGTTGATCTGTGTATCGCCGGGTTGCTCGATTGCCTGCTTACCGGCGAGGCGGAGGCGATATGCGCCGCAACCCGCGAGGCGGTGCGCCATAAGGATACGGGCGCGTTGCCCGCCTCCTTACCATGCCGGAAACTCATCGAACAATTACTGGCGCTTTCCGGCCCGGCGGAAGAAGCCTGCCGCCGCCTGAGCGGGCTGACATTGCCGCAAGCCGCGCTGCCCTTGCGTGACAGTTTGCTGGCGGTAGTGGATAAGCTGCCCGGGGTTGCCGGGGTAACATTAACGGTTGATCCGCTGGCTTCCGCCGGGTTTGAATATCACCGGGGCGTATGTTTTTCCCTGTTCCTGCCGCAGACGCGTCAGGAGATCGGGCGCGGCGGGCGTTATGACAGTTTATCTTCCGATGGCAAAACGGTCAGCGCCACCGGTGGAACGCTCTATGTTACCCGCCTGCTCGATGCGTTCGCCATGCCTGCCGCCGGTGCTCCGGTGATGATAGGCGACAGCCCTGATGCCAGCCGTTCGCTCAGGGATGAGGGAAAGGTGACGCTTCATCGCCTGTCGGATTAATTGCTTATGCCTCTGCCCTTCCTTGCCGCGCACGATGTTCCGACGATAGAGGCGATGCACGCGCTGGCGGCGTCACTGGCGGCATCATGCGGGATAGGAGACTGCCTCACGCTTACCGGCGATCTGGGGGCGGGCAAGACCGAGTTTGCGCGGGGTTTTATCCGAACGCTGGCCGGGAAGGAATTGACGATCCCCAGCCCGACTTTCACCCTGCTTCAGACATATGCCCTGCCTTGCGGGCTGGTATCGCATTTTGATCTTTACCGGATGGAGGAGGCGGGCGAGCTGGAGCAAATCGGGCTGGGAGAAGCGCTGGAAGAAGGCATCTCGTTGATCGAATGGCCTGAAATAGCGATTTCCCGCTTGCCTGAAGACCGCTTAGAGG
>JAKFYP010000127.1 GCA_021730835.1 Alphaproteobacteria bacterium | reverse complement strand
CGATGTTCCGACGATAGAGGCGATGCACGCGCTGGCGGCGTCACTGGCGGCATCATGCGGGATAGGAGACTGCCTCACGCTTACCGGCGATCTGGGGGCGGGCAAGACCGAGTTTGCGCGGGGTTTCATCCGGGCGCTGGCCGGGGAGGAATTGACGATCCCCAGCCCGACTTTCACCCTGCTTCAGACGTATGCCCTGCCTTGCGGGCCGGTATCGCATTTCGATCTTTACCGGATGGAGGAGGCGGGCGAACTGGAGCAGATCGGGCTGGGGGAAGCGCTGGATGAAGGCATCTCGCTGATCGAATGGCCTGAAATAGCGATTTCCCGCTTGCCTGAAGACCGCCTGGAGGTGCATATTACGGCAGGTTCAACCGGGGAAGGGCGGCGCGTGGCGCTGCATGGGAGCGGCGTATGGCGCGGGAAGCTTTGCATATCATAGAAGAAGAACAGCCGTCGCGGGAAGACGCGCTGGAGTTATTTCTGGCGCTGCATGGCTGGGCGCGGGCCGAGCGCACGCCGGTAAGCTGGGATGCGTCGTTTCGCCGTTATCACCGGCTGCGCATGGACGGGCAGACCGCCATCCTGATGGACGCGCCGCCGGATAAGGAAAAAGTGCGCCCCTATCTCAGCGTGCGCCAGTGGTATGAGCAACGCGGCTACAGCGTTCCGGCGCTTTATGCTTCCGATCCCGACGGGGGGTTTTTGTTGCTCGAGGATTTAGGTGACGACTCTTACACCCGCGTGCTCGAAGCCGATCCGGCCCGCGAGGCGGCGCTTTATGCCAATGCCATTGATGTGGTAGCCAAAACCTATTTCGAGGTGATGGACGGCCAGCCCTTCGAGCCGTATACCCACCGAAAACTGCTGGAGGAATCGGCGCTGCTGGGCGAATGGTTGCTGCCGGTCTTGCTGGGAACGCCAAAAGCTGAGGAAGCGGCCAGTGCGTTTCTGGAAGCGCTGGGCGGGATTCTCGATAAGGCCGATCTTGAGCCGGTGATGCTGGTGCATCGGGACTATCACGCGGATAATTTATTTTTGCTCGATGACCGCGAAGGTATTTGCCGTGTCGGGTTGCTCGATTTTCAGGATGCGGTGATCGGGCGGCCCGCTTATGATCTGGTGTCATTGCTCGAAGATGCGCGGCGTGACGTTTCCCCGGCGACCGTCGAGGCGTCGCTGGAGCGGTTCATCGCCGCCACGGGGACGCACCCCGTCCTGCTGCGCGAGGAATACGCCCTGCTGGGGGCGCAGCGCAACGCCAAGATACTGGGCATATTCGCCCGGCTGTGCCGCCGCGACAGCAAACCGCGCTACCTGCGTTATATCCCCCGCGTCTGGGGGCATTTCCTGCACGATCTCGAACATCCGCTGCTTGAGCCGGTGCGCGACTGGGCCGATGCGTATCTGAGGGATGACACGCGTGCCCTGCTGCTCGATCCCGACGCGCTGGAGGCAAAGGTAGCATGCTTAACGTGAAACAGGCGATGGTGCTGGCGGCGGGGCGGGGCGACCGGTTGCGCCCGCTGACCGATCATATCCCCAAGCCGCTGGTGGAGGTGCGGGGCCGTACCCTGATTGACCGGCAGCTTGATCTGCTGGCTGAGGCGCATATTGAGCAGGCGGTGGTCAACATCTCCTATCTCGGGCATCTGATTGAGGCGCATCTGGCCGGGCGCACCGCACCGCGCATTGTTTTTTCGCCCGAGGAGCAGGCGCTTGAGACCGGCGGCGGCATTGTCCGTGCTCTGGGGTATCTGGGTGAGGAGCCGTTTTATGCGCTCAACGGCGATGTGATATTAGTCAACGGGCCGCAGATGCCTGCGCTGGCGCGGCTGGCGGAGGCGTGGCACGACCGCTTCGATGCGCTGCTGCTGCTGATTCCGACCACACAGGCGACCGGCTATAGCGGCGACGGGGATTTTTACCTCAATGAGGATGGCTGTTTGCGGCGTAAACTACCGGGTCAGGAAGCGCCTTATGTGTTTACCGGCGTGCAATTGCTGCATCCGCGTTTTTTCAAAGACGCGCCCGGGGGGAAGTTCTCGCTCAATCTCCTCTATGATGCCCATCGCCATCCTGACGGCACGCTACCCAATATCGGCGGGCTGGCGCATGACGGGCGCTGGCTGCATGTCGGCGATTTACGCGGCAAAACGCTGGCCGAGGAAGTGCTGGAAGCGGCGTAAGTCAAACACTAGTCAAATACTGCTTTGGTCTACGCAACACGGGTTGTGGGCTGGTGGTCGCCAGCCTGTCATTTCAAAAATACGGCATGCTTACTTGGGTGATTATATCGTTTGCAAACACACTGCCGCGCCCCCCTTGAAGCATCCGCCTGCGGGATGCTTCATTATTGGGTTGCATAGCACCCCGCAGGCGGGTGCTTCAGGGGGGAGCAGACGAAGCAAGGCCGAAGCTGAGTCGTGGGGGGAGGAACCTTCTTTACCCCTCCCCGCTCTGTCTGCGCCCTGCGGGCTTGCCAGTCGCGTGCCCTCCCTCAAGGGGAGGGCGGTATTGGTGTGTTTATGAAATATATAATCACCCTTACTTGAAATGACTTAAAACCCCGTAGCGCCTTTGGTCTTGCGCCGTTTCTGGATACCCATGCGTCCTTCCGGCCAGATGGCGTATTCATCATTATCGCGGGCATGGATAATCCGTTTCGTTTTCCCGTCCAGCAACCGTAGCTCCGCATTGGCCGAAGCCGTGCGCCATGTATGGTTCGGCGCGATTTCCGTTATCCGCGGCGATTCACCGGCAAAGGATACGCTGATCTGATGCGCTACCTGATCGAGATTGACGATGCTGATAGCTTTGCCAGCCGCAGGAATCAGCCAGATTGCCAGAACAGGCACGAAAATTGTGTAGGGTTTCGTCATATTAATACCACATCTGGTGTCTGGTAGGTCAAAAGGTAGATAACTACTATATCTGGTTGCGTATAAAGATACAATTCGATAAAATGTAAGATATTGTGCATCATATGAAATTAACCGCCCTCACATTCCTGCTCCTTGGCTTCGTTGTCATGACGCCGGGTAGCGTATTGGCCGCGATGGATCAGACCATCCGCGTATCAGCCTACTGTACCGAGCATTTCGCCCGCGCCGAGCGGCAATACGGTATCCCCAAGCACCTGCTGATGGCC
The DNA here is from genome assembly GCA_021730835.1 of Alphaproteobacteria bacterium. Classification (GTDB taxonomy): domain Bacteria; phylum Pseudomonadota; class Alphaproteobacteria; order Rickettsiales; family UBA998; genus JAKFYP01. The sequence continues at coordinate 1,372 of JAKFYP010000127.1, read as the reverse complement.
ATCGCCTCAACCGAATCGGGCCGCTGGAGCGATACCGGAAAAACGGTTGTGCCGTGGCCGTGGACGATTAACGCAGAAGGAAAGGGGCAGTATTTCAATACCAAGCACGAAGCGGTATCGGCTGTCCGGCGGCTTCAGGCAAAAGGCGTTGCCAGCATTGATACCGGCTGCATGCAGGTGAATCTCAAGCATCACCCTAAAGCGTTCAGCAGCGTCACGCAGGCGTTCGACCCCATGCGCAACGTTGATTATGCGGCGCGCTTCCTGCAACAGAACTACCGGGAGACAAAATCATGGCGCAGGGCTGTCGCGGCCTATCATTCCAAAACCCAACTCAAGGGCCATAAATATTATACGCAGGTCAAGAAAAACTGGAAACGTGTACTGGCGCAGGCAGGCTCCGGCCTGCATGAGATGGTTCCTTATCTGAGCAAGGCCGGGCAAACCCGCACGCAGCTTGCCAGCCTCGATATTCCAGAGGAGGAAACCCGCATTCCTCCCGCAAGGGCACAGCACCGCATTCCGCGCATGAAGGTGATTCGGGTGACGGAAACCCCCGTTGCGGATAACGGGCCGGAAGTGCTGATAATCCGGCCAAAACCCAATCTCGACAGCCCGATTGTGGTAGCAAGCAATCTCTCACCCGAAACCGCACCCAAAGGCAACGTGCAGGTCATTCGCGGAGAACGTGGCAAGGATACGCTGCAAGGCGATTCCCGGCGTGTCTCAGATCGCAAGACAGGCCCGAATTTCATTTTTTACTAGCCTGTATGGTGGTTATTCCCCTATCATGCCGGTATGATGCACGCTGAGCCTGTCACACCGCTTTTCGAGACCGTTGAGGTTGATTCGCCCCGCGTGGCTTGCGCGGGCGTCACCGATTCCGGCCATCCACGTGTCTACCTGCATCTGGACAGCCGGACGGGTGATGTTATATGCCCTTATTGCAGCCGCCGCTTTATCATGAAACATCATGATACGAGCTGGCAGGAATACTGACTGTATACCCCTTCTCCCGGGAGAAAATCATGGAAATAGCGGTTATCGGCATCCTGATGCTGGCCACCTTCGGCGTATTGCTGTTCGGGCTGTATACCATGACGCGCACCGGTGAGCAGGCCCGCCGTACCTCCAACAAGCTGATGATGTGGCGTGTCGGCCTGCAAGGCCTGACGTTATGCGTGCTGGCGCTGTTTGCCTTCATCAGCCATCACCAGCGCTAGCAGTTTGCGGAAAAACGTTTTGGCGAGGAGATTTTCAGGCGTTTTTGCCCGCAGAACCGGAGTGTACTAGAAAGAGACCATTGCATCATCCCCCCCTCCCGCTTGCGGGAGAGGGTTAGGGGGGGCATCAAAAATAAAAATCATTCTAT
>JAKFYP010000066.1 GCA_021730835.1 Alphaproteobacteria bacterium | reverse complement strand
AGGATGATATGCCCGTCGAGAATTCCGCGCACCGTATCGGAGACTGGTTCGTTGGTATCATCCCCCTCGACGAGCACGGTAAACATGGCAGTGATGCAGCCCTGACCTTTTGTACCCGGCCCGGCTCGTTCAAGCAGGCGGGGTAGTTCGGAAAACACGGTTGGGGTATAACCTTTGCTAGTGGGCGGCTCGCCGACGGAAAGCCCGATTTCGCGCTGGGCCATGGCAAAACGGGTGACGGAATCCATCAGGCAGAGGACTTCCTCACCGGTGTCGCGGAAATATTCGGCTACCGCCATCGTCGTATAAGCGGCCTGACGCCGCAGCAAGGCGGAGTCGGCGGAAGTGGAGACGATAACGACCGAACGTTTCAATCCCTCTTCGCCAAGATCATCTTCAATGAATTCCTGTACTTCGCGGCCCCGCTCACCGACCAGCCCGATGACATTGACCGTAGCGGTGGAATATTTGGCCAGCATGGACATCAGAATGGATTTTCCAACCCCCGATCCCGCAAATATCCCAAGACGCTGGCCCCGGCAGCAGGTCAGAAACGTATTCATCGCCCGCACGCCGAGATCGACCTTGCCGCGTACCCGTTCGCGCAGATGCGCCGGGGGTGGGCTGTTGCGCAGCGGACATGGCCTTTCGCCCCGGGGGAGGGGGCCTTTGCCGTCTATCGGGTTGCCGAACGCATCGACGATGCGCCCGAGCCAGCCATGCGTGGGATGTATGGCTGCATTGGTCTCCACGAGTTCGACCTCCGCGCCGGGGCCGATGCCTTCGACGCTACCAAACGGCATCAGCAGGGCGTGCTCATGGTCAAAGCCCACCGCTTCGCACAATATGCCATCCTCCGGCGGGCGGCCCGGCCTGAGAATTCGGCAGCAGGAGCCAATGCTGAGAAAGCTGTTCATGCCCCGGCAGGCAATCAGCATGCCGCGCAGCGAAGCGACCGTACCGCTCAGGCGAATCTGGTTAAGCGCCTGAATAGAAAGCAATTGATCTTCCAGCATGCAGGTCTCCACGGTAAGGGCGGCGAGGGTGGTTTGTTCCTCCCGTGCTGGCTGAACCACGCTAAACCGGCGGGTTTCCGGGAGTTTTTCGTTTACTTTCCCCGATGGGGAGTTGTAAACGCAGACCACTGTATCACCAAAACCCCTTTTTGCCAGCATTTCCTCTTAAATGTAGCGGCGGTTAATATTTTCCGTTGCATGCGTAAAAATTATGTATCAAGATTGCCAAATCAGTTTTTTAAGACTATATTAATAATTCTGGTGGAAAAAAGCTTAATGCTGGACGTGAAGTCCCATAAAGCCTTAGCCACCGTCAAACTGGAGGCATTACCATGCGCGTATTACTCGTTGAGGACGATCCTTCAACCGCCAAGGCTATCGAGCTTTCCCTCGCATCCGAGGGCATTATCTGCGATACCACCGAACTGGGTGAGGAAGGGCTGGAAATCGGGCGCATTTACGACTACGACATTATCATTCTCGACCTGATCCTGCCCGATATTGACGGGTATGAGGTGCTGCGCCGCTTCCGCGCCGCCAAGATCACCACGCCGATCCTTATTCTCTCCGGCCTCTCCGGCCCCGATCAGAAGATCAAGGGCCTGGGCTATGGGGCGGACGATTACCTTACCAAGCCGTTTAACAAAGGTGAGTTGATTGCCCGTATTCAGGCGATTGTGCGCCGCTCCAAGGGCCATTCCGAGTCGGTGATTCGCACCGGCAAGCTGGTGGTTAACCTCGATACCCGCGCCGTGGAAGTGGATAGCGCGCCGATTCATTTAACCAGCAAGGAATATGCAATTCTGGAGTTGCTCTCCTTGCGCAAAGGCTCGACCCTGACCAAGGAGATGTTCCTGAACCATCTTTACGGCGGCATTGACGAGCCGGAGTTAAAAATCATTGACGTATTCGTCTGCAAACTCCGTAAAAAACTGTCGGAGGCTTCAGGAGGTGAGAATTATATCGAAACGGTCTGGGGCCGGGGCTATGTGCTGAAAGAACCGGAAGCCTCTGCGCCCGGTGCGCCAGATAAAGGCTCAAAGGTAAAGAAGAAGGAAGTTGAAGAGGTGTAGGCTTCCCGCATCGCATCCAACCCCCTTTTGCCTCAGGGCGGAAGGGGGTTTTGTTTCATTTTCAGATTCACCTAACCCCGCATGCACCACAGCAGGATGGATTTTTGCGCATGCAGGCGGTTTTCCGCTTCGTCCCAGACCACTGAGGCAGGGCCGTCAATCACTCCGGCGGTAACTTCCTCGCCGCGATGGGCGGGCAGGCAATGGAAAAACAAAGCATCCTTCCCGGCTTTGGCCATCAGCGCATCATCCACCTGATAGGGCCGCAACATGTGCTTGCGGGTCTCGCTTGTCTCCGTACCCATTGACACCCAGGTGTCGGTAATCACCGCATCGGCATCCTGAACCGCGTCTTGCGGCGATTCGATCACCGTCACACCGGCTTTTTCCCGTGTCGCCGCCTCAAGGTAAGCGCTACCCGGCATTAGCGCGGGGGGGCAGGCGATACGCAAATGAAAGCCGAAGCGGATAGCGGCGCTGATCCAGCTATTGCACACATTGTTGCCGTCACCGATCCAGACGACGGTTGCGCCCCGGATGTTGCCGCGCTGCTCCTCGAAGGTCAGCAGATCAGCCATGACCTGACACGGATGGCAGCGGTCGGTCAGGCCGTTAATCACCGGTACTTCGGCGTAATGCGCCAGTTCCAGCAGGCTGTTATGATCGTTGGCGCGCATCATGATGCCGTTGACATAGCGCGACAGCACCCGCGCCGTATCGGCGATACTCTCACCACGCCCCAGTTGCAGATCGTTGCTGGTCAAATTCAGCGCGTGCCCGCCCAACTCCAGCATCCCCGCTTCAAAGGAAACGCGGGTGCGCGTCGAATGTTTCTCAAAGATCATGGCAAGTTTTTTGTCTTTGAGCATGGCGTGCTTGCGCCCGGCCTTGCGCGCCTGCTTGATAGCCCGCGCCTCGTCGAGCAGGGCGCGCAAGGTCGTGGCGTCGATATCCAGCAGGTCAATGAAATGTTGCGATGGGGACAAAGTAATTTTCTTCACATTCAGAACAAAAATTTCCTAGTGCTAACGGGTTTAGCGATACCATAACCGATCAAGTCCGGTTTGGTGGGCGATGACGGGCTCGAACCGCCGACCCTCTCGGTGTAAACGAGATGCTCTACCAACTGAGCTAATCGCCCGCATCAGGATACCGGTTATGGATTTACAGTAGGATGACGTATGTAACCTGAAACAGAACAGCGCAGGTAGCAAAGGCTGCCTGCGCTGTCAATGCAAAAAGGGAAAGGCCTGAAATTAGGCGGCTTTCTTTTTCTTTTTACCGGAGTTTACAGCGTCTTTAAGCTGTTTACCGGCTTTGAATTTCGGCTGTTTGGAGGCGGCGATTTTGATAACGGCACCGGTACGCGGGTTACGGCCTTCGGTCGCTTTACGCTGGGCGACGCTGAACGTACCAAAACCAACCAGACGTACTTCGTCACCAGAGGAAAGTGCCTCTTCAACGGCTGCAATAAAAGCATCGGCAGCTTCGGCTGCTTTGGCTTTGGTCAGGTCGGCGCGCTCGGCGATCTCAGCGATCAGTTCGTTCTTGTTCATTGCTTCACTCCTTCAAGATGTTGAACTGGATGATACATGCCCCCGGCGGATTGTGAGCATCATGAACGCAGTATGAGCCACGTCCGCTAACCTTCTCAAAGCCCGCGAGGAACGGGTGAATCAGACCTAAACACGGAAATCCGGCTTTGTAAACTACAATTTTCGCTCAAACCCGCAAAAACCCGCCTTTTTTGGCCATATAGCAACACAGGGCGCGGAAGAATGTGTGTTTCCTGTCGCAGTATGAACAGACGATCATCCTGAAGAACGGTATAAACTATTTCGTCTACTTTCCTGAGACTACCGATCCTTGCACCTGAATCATAATAAGCGTTGTTGATACGCTGAAGCGTCTGTAGATAGGAAGGGAAGGCAAAAGACTTCGGGAGCCACTTATGTTCGATATTGCGATTATTTTTCTTCTGCTCATTTGCTCTGCCTTTTTCTCGGGATCGGAGACCGGACTGACGGCAGTATCGCGGGCGCGTGTTTACCAGATGATGACCGGCGGCAATAAGCGTGCCGCTCAGGTCATCTGGTTGAAGGATCATAAAGAAAAGCTGCTCGGTACGATTCTGCTTGGCAATAACATGGTCAATATCGGCGCGACCGCGCTGGCCACGGCGCTGGCTATCCGCTGGTTCAGTGAGAACGGCGTATTCATCGCTACCATAGCCCTTACCCTGATTATCCTGATCTTCTCCGAAGTCATGCCGAAAACCTACGCCATCCAGCGTTCAGAACGCGTGGCGCTTGCGACTGCGCCAATGCTGGTGGCGCTGGTAAAAATCTTTTCTCCCGTTACGTCCGCCGTGCAATGGTTCATCCGGCAATTCCTGAAAATGCTCGGAGTAGATACCGAAGGGCAAGACACGTTGATTTCCACC
>JAKFYP010000208.1 GCA_021730835.1 Alphaproteobacteria bacterium | reverse complement strand
GGCTTTTCCCGCCTCAACCGAAAGCGAAAAACCCACCAGATCGGCGGTCATGGCATCCAGCCCCGTGGTTTCGGTATCAAAGGCGACCGCACCGGTTGCGGTGGCTCGTGCAATCCAGTCTTTGAGTGTTTGGATGTCCTGCACCAGCCGGTAATCCGTTTTGGGTGCATGCGGTTTGGTGGTGGGCGCGGGTGCAATCTCGCCGCCGAAGGTGTTTTTAACCCGGCTGGCCAGCGAGGTGAAATTATTCTCAGCGAGGAACGCTTGCAACACAGCAGTATCGAGCGGTTTGAGGGTGAGCGCATCCACGCCGTCCAGCCCTTCGCAATCCAGTGACAGCGTCACCAGTTGCCGGGAAATCCGCGCCTGCTCGGCAAAGGCAATCAGGTTTTCCCGGCGTTTGGGCTGTTTGATGCTTGCGGCCTGCTCCAGCAATGCCTCCAGCGAGCCGTATTGATTGATTAACTCCGCCGCCGTCTTGATGCCGATGCCCGGCACGCCCGGTACGTTGTCGCTCGAATCCCCCGCCAGCGCCTGCACATCGACCACGCGCTCCGGCCCGACGCCGAATTTCTCGTGCACCTGCTCCACGCCGATGGCTTTGTTTTTCATGGCGTCATACATGGTAACGCCCTCGCCGACCAGTTGCATCAGATCCTTATCCGAGGAGACAATTACCACCTCCATCCCCTGTTTTTTGGCCTCGGCGGCGTAACAGGCGATAATGTCGTCAGCCTCGAAGCTTTCCATCTCGATAGCGGGCAGGGAAAGTGCCCGCGCCGCCTCGCGCACCAGCGAAAATTGCGGGATCAGGTCTTCCGGCGCTTCCGGTCGGTTGGCCTTGTAGGCGGGGTAGATGGCGTTGCGGAAGGTCTTGCGGGCGGCGTCGAAAATCACCGCCATATGGCTGGCGTGCATTTCCGTGCGTAATTTCAATAGCATATTCGTGAAGCCATAGACCGCGCCGACCGGCGTGCCATCCGGGCGGGTCAGCGGCGGCAGGGAATGATAGGCCCGGAATAAAAACCCCGATCCGTCAATGAGTATCAGCTTTTTTTCCTCGGACATGGGGTGGTTATAAGGGGATACACAGGGTTTGAAAAGCGGAGATATGTATCCGTGTGCCCGGAAAACTTCAAAAAACCTTCATGTTTCTTTATGGGAATGGGGTGTAGAATAGGCGGAATTTATTTTCGCAAACAACGGGAACAGGCGGATGGTTAAAAAATATGCCCTGATTATTGACGATACGCTACAGGATGATTTTGCCCGTCAGTCGCTTGGAAACCCCGGAGGTATGTTCGCCGGTTTGCCTGACGATGTGGAGTTGTATTGCGTGCCGGATGAGGGCGCGGGGATGGGCATATTGCGTCAATGGAGCCGCAGAGGAATTCAGGCCGATTTAGTCGTGTGCGATTATAATTTACGCACGCATGATGGGTTGACGTTGGGCACGGATGTGCTGGCGCGCATCCGCGAGGATGAAGGGATTGCGCTCAAGCCGCAAAAACTTTTCCTGACCAGCAAATCCGGCGTAGCTGACCGGGAAGCGCTGACGACTGAACTGGAGCGAATCGGCGCGGAATATTGCAGCGCGTTTGAACTGGGAGCCGTCGCGGCGGCGAGGCAGGGCGCAAGCGGACAGATTGCGTTGGCGGATAACTCCCAGTCGGCGAAAACCAGCAGCTTTCGCCGGTATCTCAATACACATTGGGGGACGGATTTCTCGCTTGAGGTGTTTCGCCCATTCGATATACAGGCGGATTACGGCGTGGCGGATTTCCGTGATGTGGCGACACGCATGCAATCCGGGGAGATCACGCTGGCGCAGGGATTCTACGAGCTTGATTTTACCGGCGTGCGGGATGCGCTCTATGCCCGGCTTGCAGCGAGCGGGGCGGATGAGGGCGATGCGGTGACAATCGGGCGCGGCGTCGGTGGCAACAGTGTCGCAGGCAAGCTGGTGATGTCGCAGCGGGATATTGACCGCATGCGCGCAGAACACCCTGAAAGCCCGCTGATACTGGTTATCGCGGGAAATTATGCGCCCGCCGACGATGCGTTGCTGACGCAGGTGAAAGGAGCGGTGCTGCTCGGGCATGGGGCGCAGCATATTGTGCCCCGGGTAAAGGGGCTGGGTATTCCCGTCCTGTTTGCCAACCGCGACGGATATGAGCAATTCTCTGTCGTCGGCGACGCGCTGATGCTGGAAAATGAGGATAGTGACGCGCAGGTTTTCGCACGGATCGGGGATGATGTCTCGCTGGACGCGCAGGCTTTTGCCCTGCGGCGGGGAAGGGTGGAGGTGATTGCGCCGGATGCGGAAGATATTGAGCGGATTCGTTATCTGGCGCAGGTGGGCGGTCAGATGGCGGCGCAGCGCTGGCATGTGCTCGATCCGCAAACAAGGAAACCGCAGCCGGATCACATGGGTCTGGATAGCTGGTGCAATGTGAGCGGCGCGGAGGATGTCATCGCGGGCAAGGAAGTGGGCGCGCAGGGTGCGGGGTTGGATCGCACCGAAAATCATTTGCTGACGCCGGAGCGCATGGCGTTGTTTCACCGCTATCTGTTTTCACCCAACAATTCGCCCGGCAAACAGGAAGCGCTGGCGGTGCTGGGCGAATGCTTTTATCAGGATTTTAGCCGAATGTATGAGGCGGCGGGGCCGGTCTTCCCGATCTCCCATCGCCTGCTCGACATCTCGCCCGACCAGTTTTTTCCGCATTATGGTGACGATGCAGGAAAGGGGGCGCTGGCGCAATCTATGGGCGTTTCGCTGACGATGGTTGAGATGAAACGCGCTCAGGTGGATGATGCGAGAGATTTTGGTGCGGGTTCATCTCTGTACGCGCCGCTTTTTGCCATGCAGGCGGAGGCAATCTGCCGGGCGGCGGCGCAGCATCCGGGAGTAGTGCCACGGATCATGATTCCGCAGGTTCAGGACGCGGAAACATTGCGGGTGGTCAAGGATAGTATTGCGCGGGGAGTAACGGCGGCGCGGGAAAAGTACGGGTTTGATGGCGAGCCGCTGGTCGGCGCGATGATCGAGAAGCAAAGCGCGGTCGTCATGCCAAATGACGCCGATAGCCGGGAACGGGTGGCAGCCATCGCCCGGGAGGTGGATTTCGTCAGTTTTGGCGGCAATGACCTGATGGCGGAGGTGTTCGGGCTGCGGCGCGGCGATGAGGAGGCATTGCGGGACTGGCAGCAGCGATCGCCCTCCACCATGCTCAATCCCTTTGAGACGATTATGCCGCAGCGCGAAGGATTCCCTGACATGCGCTGCATCATCGAAGACACGGTAAAGACCATGAAGCAGGCGCATCCCGGCATCGCCATCGGCTGGTGCGGGCAGCAGGCCTGCGACGCCGCTTCGGTCGCCTTTCTCCAGCAATGCCAGATCGGCAGTATTTCCGTACCCGCCACGCCACAGGATGTGCTGATGGCCAGAATCCATACCGGCCATGCCGCCGCGCTTGAATCCATGCGCGATCACGCGCTGTGGCACGAGGAGTTGGAGCACCAGCGCGAGGCGCTGGGCCGCCCGCTGCACATCGGCCCATCCGATGATGGGCCGATACCGGAGAATCTGACGCTGGTGTGTATTGATGATGATGAAAACCGCAGTGATTTGATGCACCAGTTGTTTCTGGATCACGGTGTGTCACTGAGAAACATAGAATGGGTAGAATGCAGGGATGGGAAGCAAGGTCTGGAGACGATCCGGCGGTTGCACGAGGAAGGAAAATATGTCGTGGTGATAACCGATTTTTATATGCCGGGCATGAGCGGTGAACAACTGATCAGCCGGATTGCCGAAGGTGAGATTCCGGGGTTTAAAACGGATAGGGTTGCCATGGTCACCGGTAATCCGGATTTTATGGAGATTGATCAGTATAAAGGCGCGGCCATTCTGCATGCACAGGGTCTTTTTGAGAAGCAGAAAAACGGCGATACTTTGCTGGAGGCGTTCCTGCGCAAGATGCTTAGTGTGCACGCGGCGGCGCGGGAAGAACGCGTGGAGCAGGTTGCCTCTGTGCCCGACCGGAAGCCGTTATTTGTTGTGGCGGATGATGATGAGGATATGCGTGGTGCGCTTGGACGCCGGATTAGATATCTGGGTTACGAAAGCATAGAGGTTGAGAGTGGTGAGGCATTGCTGGAGACGCTGAATCGGTTAAGAAACGAAGGCAGGCAGGTGACCGGGATATTGCTGGATGAGAATTTTAAGCAATACAAGGCAATGTATGGGGCGGAAATCGTAGACAAAATACTCGATGACCCTGTTGCAGGAATTCTATCCGGGCAGTTGAGGATACTGACAGCCGGCGATTTTATGCTCGATACCGGAAACTATCGAGGGGTTCCTGTTTGCAGGAAAGCCGACCTCAGGGAAACTAAAAATGGTAAACCATACATTGTCAGTCTGCTTAACGAAATGGCGCAACTCGCCGCGGCACGAGAAATCAGTCCTGAGCCTGCGCCGCCGCCGCTTAAAATTCTGGTGGTGGACGATGATAGCACGGATAGGAGGGCGTATCAGGCTGGCTTCAGGCAATTGCAGGAGGGTGGGGGGCGACTGGATCC
>JAKFYP010000075.1 GCA_021730835.1 Alphaproteobacteria bacterium | reverse complement strand
TACTTCCGCCACATATGGCACTGAGAAACCTGCCTATCTGGAAACCCTCAATGCACCGCAACGCACGGCGGTCGAAACGCTCGACGGGCCGGTACTGGTGCTGGCAGGCGCGGGAACCGGCAAAACCCGGGTGCTAACCACGCGCATCGCTCACCTGATAATGACCCGCAAGGCTTTTTCAGGGCAGATACTGGCGGTTACCTTCACCAACAAGGCAGCCCGCGAGATGCGTGATCGGGTGGCGGTGGCGCTGGGGGATGACGGAGAGATTGGCGGCATGTGGCTGGGGACGTTCCATGCCATCGCGGCGCGTATCCTGCGCCGCCATGCCGAGGCTGTTGGGCTGCGGCAGGATTTCACGATTTTAGATACGGATGACCAGCTCCGGCTGATCAAAGCCCTGCTGAGCGAGCGAAATATTGATGAAAAACAGTTCCCGGCCAAGGCGGCGCTGGCAGTGATCCAGAAATGGAAAGACCGCGGCCTGACTCCCGCCAAAGTCGCCGCCTCCCCGGCGGAAGACGCCGGAGAGCAGGCCAAAGCGCTTTATACGGCCTATCAGCAGCGCCTGCTTTCGCTCAACGCCTGCGATTTCGGCGACCTGTTGCTGCATAACCTCACTTTGTTCGCGGCGGACGGGGAAATATTGCGCCAGTACGGGAGGCGGTTCCATTATATTCTCGTCGATGAATATCAGGATACCAACGTCGCTCAGTATTTATGGCTGCGGCTGCTGGCGCTGGAACATCGCAATATCTGCTGCGTCGGCGATGACGATCAGTCTATTTACGGCTGGCGAGGGGCGGAGATCGGCAATATCCTCAAATTCGAGGCTGATTTCCCGGGGGCGGCAGTGATCCGGCTGGAGCAGAATTACCGCTCGACCGGGCATATTCTGGCGGCGGCGACCGCCCTGATCGGCCATAACAAGAGCCGCCATGGTAAAACCCTGTGGACGGAGAGCGAGGGCGGCGAGAAAATTCGCATCCGCCCGGTCTGGGATGACGGCGAGGAAGCACGCTATGTCGGCGAGGAAGTCGAAGCGCTCCAGCGCGATAAAATATTATTGAAAAATATGGCGATCCTCGTGCGGGCGGGTTTTCAGACCCGCAGTTTCGAGGAGCGGTTTTTAACCCTCGGCCTGCCTTACCGGGTGGTCGGCGGCATGCGGTTTTACGAACGCATGGAAATCCGCGACGCTATCGCCTATCTGCGGCTCATCACCCAGCCGCAGGACGACCTCGCTTTCGAGCGTATCGTCAACACCCCTAAGCGCGGCATCGGCAAGAGCACGCTGGAAAAGCTCCATAGCACCGCCCGCCAGTATAATATTTCCCTGAGCGAGGCATCCCGCCTATTGCTCGATAGCGGGGAGTTGCGCGGCAAGGGCGGCGCGGCGCTCGATATGTTGCTCCGGCAATGCGGGCAGTGGCGGGGGATGGCGACTACCATGCCCCCCGGCGAGCTGGTGGTGCGGGTGCTCGAGGAATCGGGCTATATCGCCATGTGGAAAGAAGATAAATCGCCGGAAGCACCGGGTCGGCTGGAGAATTTGCGCGAGCTGGCGCGAGCGCTTGAGGAATATGAAACCGTGGCGGCGTTCCTTGAGCATGTCAGTCTGGTGATGGATAACGACGAGGCGGCGGGTGAGGATATGCTCAACATCATGACGCTGCATGCCGCCAAGGGGCTGGAGTTCGATACCGTTTTTCTCGCGGGTTGGGAGGAGGGATTGTTTCCCCATCAGCGCTCGCTGGATGAGAAAGGCACGGCGGGGCTGGAGGAAGAACGCCGCCTCGCTTATGTCGGTATCACGCGGGCACGCCGCCTCGCCTGTATCACCCACGCTGCCAGCCGCCGTATCTATAATCAATGGCAATCAAGCATTCCCTCGCGCTTTCTCGATGAGTTGCCGCCACAACATATTGAAGTGCTCGAAGGCGGCGCGGCGACGCGGCGAGCTTCCAGCCCCGCCCTGTTCCAGCGCGAGATCGAGCGGGTAATGGCCGAGGCTGAGCGCGTCGCCTTCACCCCGCCGAAAGAAGCGGGTATTGCCCGGGGCGCAAGGGTATTCCATATCAAGTTCGGCTACGGTCGGGTCTTAGATGCTACGGGCGACAGCCTCACCATTGCCTTCGATAAGGCGGGGCAGAAAAAAGTCATGGCCGATTATGTGGAGATGGTGTGAAATATCCTCCGATGAGAGATAACCGCTGAGTATATTGCATCGTGCAGGGAAATCAAAAAAGCGCGAACCGAAAATCCCCTGACAGGAAATCGCTGACTTTCGCAATGTTCTGGTGCATAACTACGATAGTCGCATCAATTATGATATTGTATGGACAACGATTGAACGGGATTTGCAGGAATGAAAAACATCAAACAAGCCGCCGTGCTCGGCTCGGGTGTCATGGGTAGCGGGATTGCCGCGCTACTGGCCAATACCGGTATTCCGGTGCTGCTGCTCGATATTGTCCCAAAGGATGCTCAGGATCGCAACGTGCTGGCTAAGGGGGCGATTGAGAAACAACTCAAAGCCAAACCGGCCAGCGGGTTCACCCATAAGCGCAATGCGAAGCTTGTGACGCCGGGCAATCTTGAGGACGATCTGGAGAAGCTCAAAGACTGCGACTGGGTGGTCGAAGTCGTGCTGGAGAAGCTCGAAGTCAAGCACGAGGTGTACCGCAGGATCGCCCCGTATCTGAAGTCCGACGCGGTGCTTTCAACCAATACTTCGACCATCCCGCTGCGTGAGCTGGAAAAGGGATTGCCGGAAGCGCTGAAATCCCGCTTCCTGTTGACGCATTTTTTCAATCCGCCGCGTTTCCTGCCGCTGCTGGAAGTCGTCGGCGGTACGGATGCCGACCCGGCGATTGTGGTGCAAATGTGTGAGTTTGCCGATATCCGGCTCGGCAAAGGTGTCGTGCGCTGCAAGGATACGCCGGGTTTCCTCGGCAACCGTATCGGCGTGTTCTGGCTGATGCAGGGGTTGACGCAGGCTATTGAACTGGGTGTGGATGTCGAAATCGCCGACGCGGTGATGAGCAAGCCGGTCGGCATCCCCAAAACCGGGGTGTTCGGCCTGTTCGATTTAATCGGCATCGACCTGATGCCGCATATCGCCCGCTCCATGCTGGCGACCCTGCCGGAGGGCGACCGCTTCCGCTCGCTCTACGCGGAGCCGGAACTGGTCAAAAAGATGATTGCCGACGGTTATACCGGGCGCAAGGGCAAGGGCGGGTTTTACCGCATGAACGGCGAGGGCGGCAAGAAGGTCAAGGAAGTGATTGACTTAAAGACCGGCGACTACCATAAAACGACCTCGCCGAAGCCCAAAAGCGCCGAAGCGGCGCGGGCCGGGCTGGCGGCGCTGCTGGCCTACCCCGATACCGGCGGGAAATACGCCAAAAAAGTGCTGGTCAACACGCTGCATTATGCGGCCTCGCTCGTGCCGGAAATTTCGGATGATATTCTCAATATTGATGCCGCCATGAAGCTGGGATACAACTGGAAATATGGGCCGTTCGAGTTGATTGACCGGTTGGCGGCGCAAGGCATGGCGGGTACGGATGTGCTGGCCGCCGCCTGCCGCGAGGAGGGGCTTAACGTGCCGCCGCTGCTTGAGGCCGCGTCCGGCAAGGCGTTTTATAAGGAGGAGGGGAGTGAGCGGTATTATTTTACCTCTCTCTTTGGGAGAGGTCGAAATGGCTCTGCCATTTCGGATGATGGCCCTCACCCTAACCCTCTCCCGGAGGGAGAGGGAACCTACGCCCCCCTCATTCCCGCTCCCGGCGCGTGGTTGCTTAAAGACAAGACCCGCGGCGCGAAGCCGGTGGCCAAAAGCGGCTCGGCCAGGCTCTGGGACCTCGGTGATGGCGTGCTCGGTTTCGAGTTGACCGGCAAAGGCAATACCTTCGATCCGGAAGTGCTGGAATTGCTCAATAAATCGCATGAGATCGTCAAAGGCGGATTCAGGGGCATGGTTATCGGCCATGACGGCGAGCATTTCTCTTTCGGGGCTAATCTCGGCTTTTTCATGTATGTGCTCAATCTTGGAGCGTGGAATATATTGAGCGACGTGATTAACGAGGGCCAGCAAACCTTCATGGGGCTTAAATACGCGCCGTTCCCGGTCATCGGCGCGCCGGCGGGCATGGCGCTGGGCGGCGGGTGTGAAATCCTCCTGCATTGCGATGCGGTTCAGGCGCATATCGAAAGCTATATCGGGCTGGTGGAAGTCGGCGTCGGCGTTATTCCCGGCTGGGGCGGCTGCAAGGAGATGTTGCTGCGGCACAGCAGGATTCAGGATTCAGGAGCCGGGATTCAGGGAAAAGCCCCGGATAAAACTGAATCCCGAATCCCGAATCCCGAATCCTTACCCTCCGGCCCCATGCCTGCTGTCGCCAAAGCCTTCGAGTATATTGCTATGGCGAAAGTGGCGGGATCGGCGCAGGAAGCGCGGGATATGCGGATTCTCAACGAGAAATCGCGTATCACCATGAATCGCGCAAGGGTACTGGCCGATGCGAAGGAATTATGCCTGCAACTGGCCGAAGGGTATACACCGCCTTCGCCTGCCGCCATTCGCCTGCCTGGGCCTTCGGGCAAAGCGGCGCTG
>JAKFYP010000109.1 GCA_021730835.1 Alphaproteobacteria bacterium | reverse complement strand
GCTCAATATTTTGCAGCAATCACGCGAAAAACCAAGCCAATCCATCGCATCCATCCAGCGCAAAGCCGCCATGTCATTCCCTTTCCTCAATTCTCTCCTACAAAATTATTTTCATGCGTAGGCCCTGGCGGATACCTCATTGCCCCTTTATCCTCCGGGCCGTTTACTGTATGGATGGGCGCGCAGAGGAACCATTTATGAGCGATACGCTGAACATCGAAAACGTCGGCAAGGAATATGAAAAATATTCCCGGCATTTCGGGCAATGGCTGAGCGACCTTTACGCGCAAACCGTGCAATGGGCAGGCTCGCTCGATACCTATATTCAGGCGGGTGTCCTCGGGGTATGCGTGCTCATCGCCTATACGATGGGCTGGTTGCTGCGCTGGAAATTTCCCTTGTTCCATCGCGCCCGCGAACAATTCCGCGAGGGCAGCGGAAAATGGTTTATGGCCCGCGCCGGGCGGCTGTTCTCACCGGTATTGCTGCTGGTTTTGCTTTCCCTGAGCGTGCCCATCGCCGATGAATCGCTCAAAAGCGATCCCATCCTGCTTGAAGCCGCCGCTCGCGTCGCGTGGATATGGTTGCTCTGGGTGGCACTCAAGGCATTCATTACGCACCCGCTGGTGCGCAATATCGCGCTATGGCTGCTCATCCCGGCGGCGATATTACGTTTTTTCGGCCTGCTCGCCCCAACCATAAGTTATCTCGATGGTATCGGCTTTACCTTCGGCGAGGTACGCATCTCGATCTATATTTTCCTCAAGGGCATGCTGGTCGCCAGCTTCCTGCTCTGGCTCGGGCGGCTGGCCAGCACCGGCGCCGAACGCTATATCCGTCGCAGCAAGGCGATGACGATTTCCACGCGGGAGTTGCTCATCAAGTTGTTCGATATCACGCTCTATGCCGTCCTGTTTCTGATCCTGCTCAATATGGTCGGCATCGACCTGACGGCGCTGGCGGTCTTCTCCGGAGCACTCGGCGTCGGGCTGGGATTCGGCCTGCAAAAAATCGCCTCCAACTTCATCAGCGGGATCATCCTGCTCAGTGAGCGCAGCATCACGATCGGCAATCTGCTCGAACTGGATAACGGTACTTGCGGCATCATGAAAAAGCTCGGCGCCCGCGCCAGCATTGTCGAGACGGCGGACGGCAAAGAAGTGATGATCCCCAACGAAGATTTCATTACCTCCCGCGTTGCCAACCTGACCCATAGCAATACACGGGGGCGTATCGAATTTTCCGTCGGTGTTTCCTATGAAAGCGATCTGGAACAGGTGAAAGCCATTCTTGATGAATCGGCCCGCGCTCACCCGGAATGCCTCAGCGAGCCAGAGCCGACGATCTTTTTGCGGGAATTCGCCGACAATTCAGTTAATTTCCTGATTACCTTCTGGGTGGGAGATGTGGAGAAATCCGGGAAATGGGGCCCACAAAGCGACGTGATGTTTACCATCTGGAACCGCTTTAAAGAAGCAGGCATCGAGATTCCTTTCCCGCAGCGGGATATCCATATCCGCTCGGGACTGGAGGCGTTGCGCCCGACACCGGAAAAGGCAGAACAAAAACGCGCCGCCGGATCAGATACGTGATGGCCGCGTTTTTACTGTCGCATCTCGCTTACGCCTTCATTCTTACTCTGTTGCTGGCCGCCGCGTTGTGCCGGCCCCTGCAAAACGGCTGGTATGCGCTGCATCTCCTGCTGGCGGGCGTGGCGGCGTGGCGGCTGCAACCCCTGTCGCCCGCGCTGGCGCTTGGCATACACCTGCTCTTTATCAATGGCGTCACCTTCCTCGCCTATGCGTGGGACAAGCGGGCGGCGAAACGCGGAGGACACCGCGTCAGAGAGCGCACGCTGCACGGGCTGGCGCTGGCCGGGGGCACGCCCGCCGCCCTGCTGGGCCGCAAGCTGTTGCGCCACAAGACGCGTAAAGAGAGTTTTCTCCGGGATTTCAGGTTGATTGTTTTCGTGCAGTTACTGCTTCTCGGGCTGGTATTTTGGTTTTTGATGAGATTGCGTTAGCAACTGGAGATACACCTGTTATACGCGGCTTTGCAAGCCGCCTGTTCAAGCAGGCTACCCCATACAGCCATATTCAAACTGATACACTACCCGGGCGCAAGAATACTTGATTAAAATACTCGGGTATTGTATGGTAGACAGTGGAGATGCCCTAGCTACACCCCTCTGATGGGCTATGCGGCGCAGGCACAAGGAAAATATCATGAACGCGCAAATGCTTAACGCTTCCGCATCCACCCGCGCCCGGCTGCCGATCTACCTGGATTATCAGTCAACGACGCCGGCCGATCCCCGCGTGGTGGAGAAAATGCTGCCGTGGTTTACCGAGAAATTCGGCAATCCGCATTCGCGCAGCCATGCCTATGGCTGGGAGGCGGAGGAAGCCTCGGAGATTGCCCGCGAGCATATCGCCCGGCTGATCGGGGCGGGATCGAAGGAAATCGTCTTTACCTCGGGGGCGACCGAGGCCAATAATCTGGCGCTCAAAGGCGTGGCGCGATTCTATCGGGACAAGCGCAACCATATCGTTACCGTGGTCACCGAGCATAAATGCGTGCTCGATACCTGCCGCCATCTGGAGCGGGAGGGCTTTGCCGTCACCTATCTGCCTGTAGAGAAAAACGGGCTGATTGATCTCAACCGGTTGCGCGAAGCGGTCACGGAAAAGACCGTGCTGGTCTCCGTCATGGCGGTCAATAACGAGATCGGGGTAATCCAGCCCCTGCGCGAGATCGGGCGGATTTGCCGGGAAAAAGGCGCATTTTTTCATTGCGACGCGGCGCAGGGTTACGGCAAGATTCCGCTCGATGTCGAGGCGTTCAACATCGACCTGATGAGCATTTCCGCCCATAAGATGTACGGCCCCAAGGGCATCGGCGCGCTTTACGTTCGCCGCCGCCCGCGCATCCGCATCGAGGCGATGATCAATGGCGGCGGGCAGGAGCGCGGCATGCGATCCGGCACGCTCCCCACCCCGCTGGCCGTCGGCTTCGGTGAGGCGGCGCTGATCGCCGCGCAGGAGATGGAGCCGGAAGCGGTGCGCATCCGGGATTTAAGCGAGTTGTTTCTGGCGGAGGTAATGGACAGCGTGCCGGATGTCTATCTCAACGGCGACCGCGAGGCGCGCTGGCCGGGCAATACCAATCTCAGCTTCGCCTATATTGAGGGGGAATCCATGATTATGGCGATTAAGGAACTGGCGGTCTCCTCGGGTTCGGCCTGCACCTCGGCTTCGCTTGAGCCTTCCTATGTGCTCCGGGCGCTGGGCGTCAGCGAGGAGTTGGCCCATACGTCGATCCGCTTCGGTATTGGCCGTTTTACCACGGAAGCGGAAATCCGCCGCGCCATTACGGTGGTTACCGGCGCGATTGACCGGCTGCGGAATCTCTCACCGCTGTGGGAAATGGCGCAGGACGGGATAGATATATCGAAAATCGAGTGGGCGGCGCATTAGGGAGTGGTGAGTAATAAGTTGCGAGTTGCCAGTGAAATGGCAAAAGCTGCAACTAAGAACTAACAACTAGCAACTAGGAACTAAAATCATGGCATACAGCGAACAGGTCATTGACCATTACGAGCATCCCCGCAACGTGGGGTCGTTCGGTAAAGCGGAGGAACGGATCGGCACGGGGCTGGTCGGCGCACCGGCCTGCGGCGACGTGATGAAACTCCAGATCAAAGTGAATGAGAAGGGGGTGATCGAGGACGCACGCTTTAAGACCTTCGGCTGCGGCTCGGCGATTGCGTCTTCCTCGCTGGTGTCCGAATGGGTCAAGGGCAAGTCGCTCGATGAAGCGATGGCTCTGAAGAACACTGAAATCGCGCAGCATTTATCCCTGCCGCCGGTGAAAATCCACTGCTCGGTACTGGCTGAGGACGCTATCAAGGCCGCCATCGCCGACTATAAGGAGAAATACGGCAAGAAGGACGAAGCCGTTTGCGACCGCAAGCCCGCCGCTGATGCGGCGTAACCTACTTTGAGACCGTTGCATCACTCGAAAACACAACTATTTTCGTCAATTGCGAGGAGCCGAAGGCGACGAAGCAATCCAGATATTTCATGCTATAACTTTTCTGGATTGCTTCCCCTTCGCTACGCTCAGGGTCGCAATGACGAGTGATGCAACGGTTTCAATAGAGTTCAACCCGATTAAAGGGGAAAAATCCGGGCGATGACGCTAAAGCCTGTAACCTGTAACCTGTAACCTGTAACCTTCACAAACATGACCACCGCACCGATTACCATCACCCCCAACGCCGTCCGTTATATCACGGAGCTGGTGGATAAACGCGGCAAGCCGACGGCGGGCGTGCGCGTCGGCGTGCGTACCCGTGGCTGCTCGGGGCTTTCCTATACGATTGAATACGCCGATGAAATTGGCAAATATGACGAGGTTGTGCCGATTGAGGGCGTTGACGGTCTCAAGCTGCTGATTGACCCCAAAGCCATTATGTTTCTGCTTGGCACGGAAATGGATTACGTCGAGGAGAAATTCAAAAGCGGATTCACCTTCGTCAATCCCAACGAAAAAGGCCGTTGCGGTTGCGGCGAATCGTTCCATGTGTGAGTAAATTTTCGCCTCACACCATCGGAGGAGGAGTGATGCAATGGTT
>JAKFYP010000044.1 GCA_021730835.1 Alphaproteobacteria bacterium | reverse complement strand
GCCCGGATAGCCCGTCAACCGCTGAATTGGTGATACGGGACGCGCTGGCGTTATAATGCGCTTCGCCCGGCAGCTTAGAACCCTCTCCGGCGACATCCACCGCGCCACCATCCCCACCCGCCATACCGTGCGCGATTTGCGGTATGTAGTCCAGCATTATCAGGAATACATACGCAACCAGAGCCGATACGGCGACCGCGCCAAGCGTCTCAAGCATCTGCTCTTTAGCGTCGCGGTCGGTTCCGTTGGCAGCGCCAAGCCCGTTATATTCTATTGCCTCCAAACGCGGGCCGATCGGAATCTCAGCCGGGTTGGCCGGGTTGGCATAGAGCGGAAGATTATCATTCTGGACATATTCCCGTACACCCCCGGATTTGGGAGAATTTTCGCCGCTTTCATACGAGACAAACTCTTCATCGGCGACAGGGCCGGGCCTTTTTTCCCTTACGATCTGGCCGGATCCCAGAAAATCATTCATGTTAAATGAAGAATTTTCTACCTGATCTCCCGCAATTGTTCGCATCAGAGAGTGCTCTCCGGAATAGAGCACGATGTCAAAAGCAGCCAGCAGCACATTGAGATAGGCAAATAAAATAACGGGCTGGATGATCATGGAAATCCCAAGCCGCACCCAGCGATTGAAAAATTCCATCGTGACGCCCAGCAGAATCAGCGGCAGGAAGATAACTCCGAATATTACCACAAAGCACAGCAGAAACACCGACATCAGATAGGTTTGCACCGCTTTGAAAATACCCAGCGCCAGATTGAACGACATCCACAGCCCGATCAGCGCCACCACAATCCCGATTGAGCCGCTAAACAGGTTGTGGAAGAAAAACGCCATGATGCCATTGGCGAACAATTGTGGCGGGGTAATGCCTATTACCATATCGAGCATGCAATCAACACGTTCCCAGAGCGGCAGGAAAAACGGACATTTCAGTCCGGTCGCGCTGAACGTGAACAGGCTGGACTGAGATGTATATAAAAGTATGCTGTCAAGCGCGCCGAGCATCCAGTCAAGCACCATCGCAAGATTGGAGGTAAAGAAACCCACCGCTCCTATTTTGATCACCAGCACGAACGCGTCGCGTGATAGTTTTTCAATGCTGCCCATTACCAGCTTGACCCCGAAGAAGGTAACCGTCAATACCATCAGCGCCCAGATCGCCGTCTGAAAATGCGGATAGGTTCCGTTGATGAAAGTCAGCGCCGTGGAACGCATCGTCTCCGTCAGGCACGGAACGATAAACGCGATGAACCCTGAACCGTCGTCACACAGGGAAGAAATGGCTGAAGGACAGTCAACACCGGGCGCAACGAAGGTGTTAAGCGCCAGACAGGCGACTCCCGAACCATTATAAACCACGCCGCCTATACCAAGCTCAATCGCCGCTTCCGCCCGCCCCGGCATTATCGCCAGCAGCAAAATGAGCAAAGCCAGACCCGGCAAAAACCTGTGCAGCGAATCAGGCATTTTTGATCGCCTCCTGAAACACCGGCATCCAGTCTTTCGGATCATCGCCGACCTTCGCCCGCACTTTATCGAGAACGGTGACCGTTTCAGCCCGCCCGGAAAGCACGCTGATGCTGTCATCCATCTCAGCCAGATCAATACGGGCAACCACCACGTCTTTGCCCTGCTTGACCAGAAAAAAGCGACTGCCCGGATCGGTCGTCTTCAACAGGTTGAATTCCCGGTCGCTCAACATGAACGCCGATTTATATGCCTCCGTCGCCTTGGGATTGGGCAGAAAAATCTGCGTGGCCGTCTGCTGGATAAGTGTATCGCTGATCGAGCTTTTTGCGGCGTCCTCGACGCTCTGTGTGGCGAATACCACCATGCCGTTGAGTTTACGCAACGTCTTGAGCCAGTCCTTGATTTTACCGGCAAATATCCGGTTGTCGATTAGCGCCCACGCCTCATCGAGAATAATAACGGTCGGTGTCCCGTCCAGCGCCAGATGAATACGGTGGAACAGGTAAAGTAATACCGGCGCGAGGCTGATCTTATCATGCAGTACCTCACCCATTTCAAACCCGAACACGGAATCATGCCGGAAATCGAGCACATCCACATCGTTATCGAACAGTCCGGCATAGGTTCCTTCGGAATGCCACATTTTTACACGCCCGGCTACCGTTCCCGGCCCCTCAAGTCCAAGGAACGGCGCAACATTTCGCAGTACGCGATCCTTCTGATCGAGCTTATAATTCCCGACGATCGCCGATTCGATGCGGGCCACGTCCTCTGCGGTCAGCGGTTCGTCATAGGTCGTCACCAGCGAGGTCAGCCATTCAACCAGAAACGTCCGGTTTTCCATTGTGTCAGGCAATTGCAACGGGTTGAACATACAGCGCTTACCCGGTTCAATCACCGTATATTTGCCGTTGAGCGCCCGCACGAAAATCTCCGCACCGCGATCCTTGTCGAACATAAAAGTGCGCGGGTTATATTTCTGCGCCTGCGCGACAAGAAAATTCATCAGCACGGTTTTTCCCGCACCGGTCGGGCCGATGATGGTCGTATGCCCCACATCCCGCAAATGGAAGTTAAAGAAATAGGGTGTTCCCGACGTGGTATCGAACACCGTCACCGCGTCGCCCCAGTGATTACCGGCCAGTTTACCCACCGGATAATTATGCAGTGAGGCGAAGCTGGCCACATTGAGCGAGTTGATATAGGATTTCCGCCCGATATATTTGAAGTTTCCCGGCAATTGCGCCCAGAAACATTGTTCCAGAATCAGTTTTTCACGCGCCGGGTTGACCCCGATATTGACCAGTTCGGCAATCGCCATCGACACGCTGCCCTCCAGCGCTTTGAGGTTTTTCTCATGGCACAGCACGGTCAGGTGATGATCCCCGAATGCCACATGGCCGCTCATCGCCATATCGAGCGCCTGATCAATCTCAGCAACCTGCGAGGTTGCCACATCCTGCGCGTTCCGCATGCGCCGCTGCTTCATCTGCATCTGGGTGATGCTGGTCTGGCGGTTATGATAGACGAAGGATTGTGAAATAATGAATTCCATCGGCAACTGGAGGAAGGCGTCGAGCATACCCGCCGCCGTGGCCGGGGCATATTCCTTGACGCTGACCATCGCGGCGTAACGTGTCCCCGCCGGGCTTCTGACCTCAATGGCCCGCGTTCCGAAATAAAGGCGGCTGGTCGGAATATAACGGGATATTTCCATATTCGGCAGCAGCATATCGCGCCGCTCGCCGCAATTGACCAGTTGCGCCAGAAACCCGACCGGTTCAGAGATCGGCCCCGCCGGAGTTTGTTTGACTGTCAACACTCTTGCGCCGTAATCCTTGAGCGTCGCCAGTACGCGATAAACCGATTCCCGCAATTCCTTGTGCGCTTCGCGCATTTCCTCGGCATAAGCCTTTGGGTCGGTTTTATTGCTGATGCTTTTCAAAAAATTTTCAAGCCTTGCCGCGCCTTCCGTATCTTTTTTGCGAATGACGGTGATATAAATTTCATTGATATAGGTTTCCCGCGTGTGATGCTTGTTATGCCATTGCTTGTCGAGATACCATGCGAACCCCGCCGGTTGCTTGCCTCCGGGATAGACCACCTGCTTGCGGCGAATCAAATGAAACCAGCAGGCAAAGGTTCCCTCGGCCATACTTTTGAGCAGGGAATTGCGCACCGTTTTCTTGAGATCGACTGCCTCATCATCGGCGGTCTCGAATGAGAACCCGTCCAGCTTGATGACCTGAAGCAATTCACCCTTGTCGGTGATGATGGTTTCCTTGTCCCAGTGATACTGGTAGGGGATGAAGGTGGCAGCAGAGATTTCGCGGTCGCAGAATATCGCGTTAGATACTTTACGTCGCTTGAATTTCGGCATCAGAGGACATCGTATGAGTTTGTATTATGGTGATAGCCAAGAATGTTGTTCCATGAGAGATAGCCGCGGCTTCCGCGCAGCGCGACCAGTTCGACCGCACGGGGTTCGTGCATGCAGAGCAGATAGCCGATCATATGGATCACCGGCGCTACCAGAAAGAGGACGAGAAAATTCTGGCTGTTAATGAAAGAAATCATCGATACGGCCCCATTGAGAACAAAGAAAAGGAAGCTGACCCCGAGAATCATGGTTGGCCTTGCCAGCCCCTGAAAGAGCGGATCCGCCTGAAGTCTCCCATTATCTGCCATAAATACCCCCTGATTATGAAAATATAGTGAAAAGATTGCCATCCACTATTCCTGATTG
The DNA here is from genome assembly GCA_021730835.1 of Alphaproteobacteria bacterium. Classification (GTDB taxonomy): domain Bacteria; phylum Pseudomonadota; class Alphaproteobacteria; order Rickettsiales; family UBA998; genus JAKFYP01. The sequence goes on along the minus strand of JAKFYP010000044.1, from coordinate 445 downwards.
TTATTGTACAGAAGAATTGTTTCAGTTTTGTTACAATAAACTGAATAATTGTCATAATCAGCGGCAATAATTCATCAGTACAAAAGATGATTTATATTGACTTTATAGGAAAAGCGGCTCCTGTCATGTAATGGCCACAGGAGGAACTGACATTTCACGTTATGCCGCCAACGGCAAAGCCCGGAACTGTCCGGTGCATGGAGCGAATCATCGATGGCTTGCAGGATAGGAAAGCTGTTGAGTACAAGGAGTATTTGAGTGATCTGGAAACTCAGCTATCGCTAACAGATCGCAAAATTGAGCAATTTCTGGACAGGATTGGCGAAGCGGCTTGGGAGTGTTTCTCAGGCGTGCAAGACGATGGGTTACAGCCGCGACAGTTTTTACCGTTTCAAGAAACTGTATGAGAATGGCGGCGAGGAAGCGCTTCGCGAGATCAGCAAAC
>JAKFYP010000030.1 GCA_021730835.1 Alphaproteobacteria bacterium | reverse complement strand
GATGCACAATCGTGGACGGCTGCTGGCGTGGGATACGTCTGAGCGCCGCATGGCCGATATGCCCAGACGCCTTGCCCGCGCCGGGGTGAATAACACACAAATACGCGTGCTGGCCTCAGAACGCGACCCGTTCATCAAGCGGCACAGGGAAACGGCGGATCGGGTGCTGCTCGACGTGCCTTGCAGCGGATCGGGAACCTGGCGGCGTAGCCCCGACCTCAAATGGCGCACCTCACCGCAAGACCTCAAAGAGCTGACGGCGCTGCAAAAATCCATCCTCTTTGGCGCGGCGCGGCTGGTGAAGGCGGGCGGGCGTCTGATCTATGCCACCTGCTCGCTGTTGCCCGAGGAAAACGAAGAACAAATCGCGGCATTCCTTGAGGAGCATTCTGATTTTTCCCTGCTGCCCACCGCAGAATTCCTGCCCGCATCGCTTGTGATGGACGGGCCGTATCTGCGGCTTTACCCCCACCGCCACGGCACGGACGGATTCTTCGCCGCCGTGCTGGTGAAAAACGGGTGATGACTTGTCTGAGCACCACAACTTAGGCATACTGGGGTGATGGATGAAGATAACCTGACCGTTCGCCGCGCCGTGGAGCAGGACAGCGCTCCGCTGTTCGTATCGCTTTATATCGTGCTGCTGGCGTTTTTTATCCTGCTCAATACCATCGCTTCGGTGCAGGAGGAAAAAATGAAGCAGGTGCAGGCCAGCGTCAAGCATGCCTTTTCGCTCAAGCGCCTGACAATCGTGGAAAACGCGCCGCCGCTGGTTGAGGAAAGCGGTACGGAAATGTCCTTCGATCAGTTCTTCAATGAGTTGCAATCCATCGCCGAGAGCTTCGTACCGCTTGAAAAGCTAAACGTCACCATCTTCGGCAATGTCATGCGGGTGGAATTCCCGGCGGAGTATATTTTCGAGCCGCAAGGCAGCAAACTGCGTGGCATCAATACGCCGTTTGTTGATAAACTCGCCGGAGTCGTTACCCGCTGGCAGGAAGCATTGCGGATTGATCTTGAGGCGGTCATCAGCCTGAAGCCGCCGAACCGCTCACTGTTTGCCGATCAGACAAAACTGGAGCAAAATGAGATTCACCGCATGGGGACGCTGGCGCGCTATTTGCTGGAGCAGGGCGTGGAGCCGAAATCAATTGCCCCGGGCCTGCGCGCTGATGGCAGCGGCAATATCACCCTGACATTTGAGGTACGCGACATCGAAGGCGCGAAATTGCGTCTTGCTCCGCCGGAGAGACAGCCATGAGCGAGCTTGACGAGTTTTATGAACCCGGTAAGACGACGCCCCCCAACACGGCGTGGATGATAACCTTTGCCGATTTGTTATCGCTGATGCTGACATTTTTCGTGTTGCTTTATTCAATGAAGGTCATCACCCATGCTGACTGGGAGCATGTCGTTAAATCACTGCGCCAGCGGCTCAATCCCAACCAGGAAGTCACCGAATTCCAGTCCACTGCCGAGCGCGACGTGATGCGCATCACCCGCCCGGAAGCGGAAAATCTCGACTATCTGGAGTCGATCATTCGTGAGAAAATCGGCAAGGATACAGGCCGCGCCGTGGCATTGCGGAGACTCGACGACCGGCTGGTGATTTCACTGGCCAGCGACCTGCTGTTCGAGAGTGGCAGCGCGGTGCTCACCCCCGCCGGTGAGACAACCCTCAATCAGGTCAGCGACGCGCTGGGAACCTTGATTAATCGCATCGAGATTGACGGCCATACCGACCCCAACCCGATTGCCAGCCGGGAATTCCCTTCCAACTGGGAACTCTCTATCGCTCGCGCCCAGCGTATTGCCCGGTCGGTCTATGCGTCAGGTTATCTCAGGCCGGTTGACGTGTTCGGCCTCGCCGATTCACGCTACGACGAAATCACCCCGCGCATCGGGCAGGATCAGCGCTACCGGCTGGCGCGAAGGGTGGATATCGTCATCCGCCAGACCGAGCCGTAAAAATTTTAGGATTCTGCCACTTGAGACCATTGCATCACTCGAAAACACCCCTATTTTCGTCGTCTACCATGTTTTGGCATAGTTGTGATCACGTAATTGCGACCCTGAGCTTGAGCGTAGCGAAAGGGAAGGGGAAGCAATCCAGTCAAAATAAGTTTTCCTGATTACCCACAATTCACCGCTCCCCCTTTGAAGCATCCGCCTGCGGGATGCTTCATTATTGGCTTGCATAGCACCCCGCAAGCGGGTGCTCCAAGGGGGGAGCTATAACCCGCTGTTTTTATTCGCAAAGCAACAAATAAGAGGCAAGCGGTGAATTGTGGGTAATCAAATCGGTTTTTGTTCTCACTGGATCGCTTCGTCGCCTTCGGCTCCTCGCAATTGAAAATAGCGGTGTTTTCTGGCTACGCAATGGTTTCATAGCTTTATTATTCCTCACCCCCGTGCCATGTTCGGCCATCGTGAGCCAACAGGCTATGTGCGGTTTCCGGCCCCCAGGATGCTGCGTCATACATATCCGGTTTGCTTTTATTGTTCTTCCATGCGGTGAGAATCTGCTCTGTCCATATCCATGCCGCCTCCACCTCGTCGGAACGCATGAACAAGGTCAGGTTGCCGCGCACCACATCCATCAGCAGGCGCTCATAGGCGTCCGGGAAACGCTCCCCGAATTCCTCGGCGAGGCTAAGGTTGAGCCTGACCGGCTTGAGGCGGTAGCCGCCCGGCCCCGGAACTTTGGTGATGACCTGAAGTCCGACATGCTCATCCGGTTGCAGGCGGATAATCAGCTTGTTGGATGCCGGGGCTTCCTCCTGCCCGGCAAACAGGCTGTGCGGCACGGGCTTAAACTGGATGACGATTTCCGAATACCGATCCTTCAGGCGCTTGCCGGTACGGATGTAAAACGGGATGCCCGCCCAGCGCCAGTTATCGACATGCACCTTGATGGCGATGAAGGTTTCGGTATCGCTTTTTTCGACATTGATATCCTTCAGGTAGGAGGGTAAAGTTTCGCCGCCGCGCATGGCCTCGCGGTACTGCCCGCGCACAATATCCTGTTTCGCGCTTCGGTCGGTGACCGGGCGCAGGGCGCGCAGCACCTTGAGTTTTTCATCGCGCACCGAATCGGGGGTGATGGCGGCGGGCGGCTCCATCGCCACGAGGCAGAGCAATTGCAGCAGGTGATTTTGCACCATGTCGCGCAGCGCCCCGGCATTGTCGTAATAGCTATAGCGCTCTCCGACGCCGATTTCCTCGGCTACGGTGATCTGCACATGGTCGATGGCATCGGCGTTCCACATGCGCTCAAACATATTATTGGCGAAACGCAGCACCATCAGGTTCTGCACGGTTTCCTTGCCGAGATAATGGTCAATCCGGTAAATCTGCTCCTCGCGGCAGCATGTGAGCACGGCGTTGTTGATAGCGGTAAAACTCTCCAGATCGTAGCCGATAGGTTTCTCCAGCACGATCCGGCTATCGGGCGTCATCAGGCCGCATTCGGTCAGCGTGGTGCAGATCAGGCTGAAAATATCGGCGGGTGTTGAGAGGTAAAAGACGCGTACCTTGCGCGGTTTATCTTTGAGCAACGCGCCGAGGCTTTTGTAGTCGGCGGCGTTTTTAGCGTCGAGCTGATGGTAGCGCATATTGGCGGCAAGGCGTTGCCAATCAATGTCATTGAGGTCTTTAGCCGGGATAAATTCCTTCGCCCATTTCCGTGAGGTGGCAGTGAATTCCTCGTCGCTCATCGCCTGCCGCCCGAGGATGAAAACCCGGCTATTATCGGGAAGTTGGCCGTCACGCAGGCGATAATACAAAGCCGGAATGATCTTGCGCCGGGAGAGGTCGCCGGTTCCGCCGAATATGACGATATCAGAGGGGCTTAGCTTTTTGATTTTGGTACTCATAATGCTCTTTTTCTGTTTCCCAATGGGCGGTACGGCAACCAGCTATGGCCGTTTTTTTTGGGTTTTTCAAGCAAACTGACACAAGATTGTCATATTTTTACGCTATACTCGGACTTGTAGGCAAAGGACTAAACTTATGGCTGGAAAACAGAGTATACTGGCTAATTCAGAACCCGTTATGCTGGCCGAGTATAAATGGGGTGAGAGTTCCCCCATTAACCGAGTGGTGTTTGAGTTACTGCCCGGCGGTATGACACGCGCCCGGATGTATCCGCAAGCCGATGTACCTGTCACTTCCATGTCGGATACGGCTAAACAGCTATATAAACGCGGGGTGGATCGGATCTATCCTGACGTGTTGGATGGTGAAAACGTGCTGGTCGCTCCGGATCTCGACAAACCGGAAAAATTGCTGGGGGCGCTGAATGCGATGGGCTATACGCAAGGCCCGGCGGTCGTCTGGCATAATCCGTATCAGGGGCCGGGCGCTTCCGCCAAAGCGAAAGAGATATTCGGCGATACGATCAAAACTGCCGGCGCGGCGGGAATGGTTGGCTATGCAGCCTTCGCCGGAAGCGGTATCTTGCTGGAAGATAAGGCGAGGACGATGAGTAGCATCGGGTCGCTTCAGTCTGTTATTGAGTTGACGTATGGCGGCGGCGAGCGGGAAATTGATTTCAAAACCATGCTCGGCAAGATGCGTGAATATTTTGAGGCCGAAGGGTTGCCGCTTCCGGAATGCACTCACCCCCATGAGAATATGGGTGCGATCAAAGCAGTGCGGCATTATGTCAATACCCATCCGATTGAGTTGTCACGTGCCATAGGTACAGCCGCGAATCTTTCGCTTTTCAAGTCCGGACTTGACGAGATCATT
>JAKFYP010000145.1 GCA_021730835.1 Alphaproteobacteria bacterium | reverse complement strand
GCCATATCGCGGATCTGCTCCATCATGGAAAACGCGTTGTCGCTGCCGGGATAAATAGTAAAGCCGATGGCCGAGCAACCGAGACGCAGCGCATCGCCGACCGAGCCGGTAATCGCCTGCGTCGGGCCTTTGCCCTGATCGGCCAGCGAGTTGGCGCTGTTGACCTTGAGTATGGTGGGAATCGCTCCGGCGAAACTCGACGCCCCCGCCTCAATCATACCCAGTGGCGCGGCGTAGGCGTTCAGCCCGGCATCAACGGCAAGCTGAAAATGGTAATGCGGATCGTAAGCATCGGGGTTTTTAGCGAAGCTGCGGGCCGGGCCGTGCTCGAATCCCTGATCAACCGGCAGGATCACCATTTTTCCCGTTCCGCCGAGTCGCCCGTGCATCAGCATGCGGGCCAGACTGGTTTTCGTGCCGGGATTATCGCTTTCGTACCAGCTCAGGATTTTTTTGACTTTGGGGGTGATTTTCATGGGCGATCCTTCAAGTAATTAATTAGCTCCCTCTTGAGGAGGGAGCGGACGAGGGTGATCTCACCAGTAAATGGAATCTACCCTTCTGTCTATTTTGTTACGCTGGTTTTCATCCATTTACCAGTGAGAGAAGTTCAAGTCGTGGGGGTGTTTATGAACCCCTCCCACCTCAGCCACCCTCCCCACGTGACACCCGCATGCGTGGTGCTGCGCCTATAGAAGCCGGGGTATTCCGCAAGCGGATGCTCCGAGGGGTGGGCTATTAAATAGCCGCTTCGGTTCTGGCACGCCCGCCGCAGATGGTCAAGGGGTTTGGTTTATTCGCTACAAATAATGTTCTTCGATCACGATACCGGTCTGCCGACGGAAGGCGACGCGATCAGGTTCATGAATTCCTGCCTTGTCCGGGGGTCGGATTTGAACAAGCCGTGCAGGCGGCTGGTAATCGTCGTCGTCGCCGTTTTGTGCACCCCGCGCATGGTCATGCACTGATGCGCCGCGTCAATGACCACCGCCACCCCGAGCGGATCAAGCGCGTCCTTCAGCGTATCGGCGATCTGGGCGGTCATAGTCTCCTGCGTCTGAAGGCGGCGGGCATAAATATCCACCAGCCGCGCCAGCTTGCTGATGCCGACCACCCGCTTGCGGGGGATATAGGCGACATGGGCGACGCCGATGATCGGGGCCATATGGTGTTCGCAATGCGATTCCAGCCGCATATTTTTAAGCAGTACCATTTCGTCGTAATCTTCCACTTCCTCGAAAGTGCGTGACAGCACATCCAGCGGGTCCTCAAAGTATCCGGCGAAATATTCCTCAAAAGCGCGCACAACGCGCCCCGGCGTATCAAGCAATCCTTCGCGATGGCAATCATCGCCTGCCCAGCCAATCAAGGTGCGCACGGCATCCTCCGCTTCTTCGCGGGAGGGACGGACGGACAGATAGGGATTCTCAAGCGGCTTCATGGGCGGCATCATAGATGCAAACGGCGGAAATGCAAGCGGTTGGAGAGGCTTACTTTCACGCAATAATATCAGGATAAAGCACTTCCTCAATGGCGGCGATCTGGTCGCGCAGGCAAAGCTTTTCTTTTTTCAGCCGGTGCAGCGTGAACTGATCGTTGGAGTTTTTAGCCGACAGGGCATAGATTTCGCTGTCAATCTTGCGATGCTGCAACCGTAGCGCATCGAGCTTGCGCAACATTTCAATTTCCGCGTCTTCCGTCATTGGCCCCACCTGCTTTGCATGATCAAATGCAATACCGTACCAAAAAATGCGGCTTTTCTCATCTGAAAAATACGGCATCTGGCTGTTTTTTTGTGTTTTCAATTGTTTCCCGGAGAGGCTCCGAACAAAAAAATCCCTGTCAATAGATAAAAAATTATCTTTTTTCTTGACGTATTTAATCCTTGCATTAGAAAGAGGGATTTTCTTATACTTAAAAAGGTTTCGCCCTTCGGCGAGTGCCGTTCTTTTTTTCTTTTTTCCACGTTCTGAAAGGAGCCTATATATGTCTTTGGCATCCCATATTGAGGCGCTGCACCACAAGCACGCTCAACTGGAAGACACGATTGCAGCGGAGGCGCTGCGTCCCCTTCCCGATTTCATCCATCTTCATGCGCTTAAAAAGCAGAAGCTCGCCGTCAAGGAAGAGCTTTACACCTTGCTCGGTTCCGACGAGGCATACCAGCGCACCGTGCCATTCTCCGAAGCATCCTGAGTCCTATCCGTTGTTTTGTTCCTGGGCCGGGGCAGTTTGCTCCGGCCTTTTTTATGAGCGCTTCCACTCCCCCACCTGCTCCTTGAGCACCTGAGCCGGAAGCTTTTTCACCTCACCCGCCGGAAGCTTGCCCAACTGGAACGGGCCGTAGGACACGCGAATCAGCCTCGCCACCTGTAAACCCAGCGCTTCGAACAATACCCGGATTTCCCGATTTTTGCCCTCGCGCAAGCAGACGACCAGCCAGCTATGGCTTTTGGTCTCCTGCTCGCGGGCAACTTCGACCGGGCGGTAGCGGATGCCGTCCACCGTCATGCCCTTCGCCAGTTGCGCCAGATGGGCATCGGTCGGCTTGCCAAAAATGCGCACCCGGTAGCGCCGTACCCAGCCCAGATCGGGATGCGCCAGATGGTTGGCCAGCTCGCCGTCATTGGTCAAAAGCAGCAAGCCTTCGGTATTGAAATCAAGCCGACCGACTGAGACGACCCGCGGCATATCTTTGGGCAGTGCCGCAAAAACCGTCGGCCTGCCGCCGGGGTCGCGGTGCGTGGTCAGCAGGCCCGCCGGTTTGTGATAGAGCCAGAGCGCGGTTTTCTCCGGCGCGCCGCCCAGCGGCTTGCCGTCAACGGTGATTTTATCTTTTGCGGTAACGACGCAAGCCGGGCTTTCCAGTTTTTTGCCGTTGAGCGTTACCCGACCGGCTTCGATCCAGCGCTCGGCGTCACGCCGTGAGCAGATACCCGAGCGCGCCATCACTTTGGCGATGCGCTCGCCTTTGGGATTTTCAGGGAGATGTGGCATTAACTCCGCCGCGTAATGACGTAACGCGCCAGATCGCGCAAAGAGTTGGCGCGCTTGTCAAACGGCATGAGATGCGCCTCGGCCTGATTGGCCAGCGCCCTCGCATGCTCGCGAGCGTTTTCCACCCCCATCGCGGTAACCAGCGATGCCTTGCCCTTGACCTTGTCCTTGCCGACCTCCTTGCCAGTTTCCTCTCGCGTGCCTTCAACATCAAGCAGATCATCGGTAATCTGGAAGGCCAGCCCGATATCATGGGCATAGCGGTGCAAAGCCGTGCGCAAGGCAGGCGGCGCTTTGCCGAGAATCGCCCCGGCCTCGCAGGAAATGGCGAACATCTCCCCGGTCTTGAGGCGTTGCAGGCGGATGATCTCATCAACCGCCAACTCCTTGTTCTCCGCCTCCAGATCGAGCATCTGGCCGCCGACCATGCCCTTGCAGCCCGCCGCTTTGGCGACAGCCCGGATCAGGTCGCACCGCACCGAAGGATCGCGGTGCACATCGGGATCGGCGAGAATCTGGAAAGCCAGCGCCTGCAACGCGTCCCCGGCTAAAATCGCCGCCGCCTCGCCGAATTTGATATGGCAACTCGGCTGACCGCGCCGCAGATCGTCATCGTCCATCGCCGGAAGATCATCGTGAATCAGTGAATAGGTATGCAGAAATTCCATCGCCGCCGCCGTCGCCAGTGATGCCTCACGGCTAACGCCAAACAGCGCCGCGCAGGAGACAGTCAGAAACGGGCGCAGGCGCTTGCCGCCCGAGAGGGCCGAATAGCGCATGGCCTCCATCACCCTGCCTTCTCCGCCGACCGAAGTTGTCTCCGGCTGGGCCTCGCCGCCCGCCAGCGAAATCACGTTAGACGATGCGCCGTTGGCTCGCGGCAACAGCTCATCCATTTTGTCATGCAGGGCAACGGCAACTTCCGAGAGCGCCTTTTGCAGATCGAACATCAGGCATCCTCCAGCGGTTCCACCGTCAGCGAACCATCGGGCCGCACGGAGAGTTTTTCGACTTTCAGCCGGGCATCTTCAAGTTTTCTCTGGCAATGGCGGCTGAGTTCCGTGCCTCTTGTATAATCTTCAATGGCCTGCTCAAGCGGCACTTCGCCCGCTTCGATCCGCCGCACGATCTCTTCGAGCTGCTTTAAGGCTTCCTCGAAAGAAAGCGATGCAATCTGGGCAGAGACTTTGGCCATGCGCAAAATCCAGAGGGTGAAACATGGCCTATTAATGTAGGGAAAAGATGGGCAGCGAGCAAGCGATATTGTGTGCCAATCGCTCCTTACGCCGCCGCTCCTTCCGTATCGCGGCTCAACGACGCCAGATGCTTCCAGTTGCTATAGGAAAGCAATACGGCATCGCAGGCGGGCAGAAAACCGCGCCTGAACCAGTCGGTGACGACTGCATCGGGAAGATTGCGGTATTTTTCCTCATCAAGCACCTGAAAGCCTTCCAGCCGGATAGAATCCTTGTTGGGCAAGCTAAGTTGCAGAGCTTCCTGACGCAACAGACCCTGCTCTCTCAGCGCCTGAGTGAAATGCCGGGTCAGATCAAGCTGCTGCTGGTAATGCTGGCAGAATTTCAGGGCCTCATCGCAGATTTTTTGCGGCTTCTCACCATCGAAAAACGGTTGCGCCGGGTCTTCGTCAACGAAATGCGGCGCGGCTTCATCAACGCATAACACCCATTGTTTTTGCTCGGGGATTTCCATGAAAATAAAGGGGTATTTACGCACATAAGCCGGGATATAGGTATATTTCAACCAGAATCCCGCACCTGTC
>JAKFYP010000077.1 GCA_021730835.1 Alphaproteobacteria bacterium | reverse complement strand
GAGTTCGCGTTCTATCCGATAGCGGTGCATGCGTAGCAGAGCTGCGATATCCCGGCCTCGCCGGATCAATGCTACTATGACTACAGTTGCTTCGGCAACAGGAACATAGACCAGATAATGTTCCCTGACGGGATAAATGCCAAGCCAGGGATTGTCCGTGAGGTCATCGCGCACATTTAAAGAAGGGTAGTGCCTGGCTATGTATTGTGCGCCCTCATCCAGATCGGTGAAATATCTCCGGGTGTATTCCTTGCCCCAGCGCGTCATCGACCATGTCCTGGCCGTCCGAAAGTCCTCAGCGGCCAATTGGGTAAGAAAGTAACGCCCTGTCACGTTGGTTTAATCTTCTTCGAGAATATCGAGGACGGATTTCTCGGAGAAACGACCATGCTTTAGATCGTCCAGCCCCTGCATCACATGCAGGAAAACCGCCTGATTCTGCATATCCTGACGGATCAGATCGCGAATATATTCGCTGGGCGTGGCGTAGATGTCGTCGTCCCCGGTACGGGAATCGACGTATTGGCGCAAGGTATCCGTCAGGGAAAGATTCAAGCTATGCATAGGCACAAGCCTAATAGAGATGACATCAAATGTCAATAGTTGCCATAAAACCGCTACCGGGCAAAGAACAGTTCCGTAATCAGATAATTGGAAAGGAGGATGAGGATTGAGGCGGTGACGACGGCATTGGTGGTCGCCGTACCAACGCCCTGCGCGCCACCGCAAGAGTGGTAGCCGTGATAGCAGCCCATCAGGGCGACAATAAAACCGAACACTGCCGCCTTGACCAGCCCGGAGATCACATCTTTTGCCTCAAGGAAATCGAACGTATTGTTCAGATACGGCCCCGGCGAGAATCCGAGTTTGCCGACACTGACCAGATACCCCCCCATCACCCCGATGATATCGGCGGTAATCACCAGCAACGGCAGCATCAGCAGCCCGGCGATCAGGCGGGGAAATACGAGGTATTTAAACGGGTCGGTCGAAAGCGTCACCAGCGCGTCCACCTGCTCGGTAACCCGCATCGTGCCGATTTCGGCGGCAAAGGAAGCACCGATGCGCCCGGCCACCATCAGCCCGGCGAGCACCGGCCCAAGCTCGCGGGTAATGGACAGCACCACGACGGTTGGAATCGAGCTTTCCGCAGAAAAACGCGAGAAACCGGTATAGCTTTGCAACGCAAGCACCGCCCCGGTGAAAATAGCGGTCAGGCCGATCACCGGCAGGGAGTAATAGCCGATTTCCACCATCATACGCAGTATCTGGCGGGGATACCAGGGCGGGCTGACGGCAACCGTGACCCCGCGCCCGGTAAACAGCGCCAATCGTCCGAGCGAGGCGAGAAAACTCAGAAAAGCACGGCCTATCGGGCGTAACGGGTTCATCATAGTATATGGGCAAGGTTTTACCTACGGTGTTTCTATAACATGGCTTCCGGTGAAGTACAGCGTCAATTGGCGCAGGCCGGTTGCTACCTCCTCGCCATTTACGGAGAGGGAAGTAAAATTTTATCATGAATCACGACCTGCACTTGACAATATGGGGCAAACAGCCTCACAACTCGGTCTTTAGGAGCTTGCCATGACAACACAGAGTATTTTACCCGCCGCGCAAGGATGCGAGGAATCCAGCCCGGGTGATTACGTCACCCTGCTGAAGCCCGGCGTCATGCTGCTGGTGGTGTTCACCGGCTTCATCGGCATGGCAATGGCTCCCGGCACGCTGCATCCGCTGCTGCAACTGCTCTGTGTGCTGGCGATTGCGCTCGGCTCGGGGTCGGGGGCGGTCATCAATATGTATTACGACCGCGATATTGACGCGCTGATGCGCCGCACCGCCAAACGCCCGATTCCGGCGGGGCGGATCCATCACGAGGATGCGCTATCTTTCGGCCTGCTGCTCGGCATCGCCTCGATCGGTCTGCTCGGGCTGGCGGCGAACTGGGCGGCGGCGGCGGTGCTGGCTTTCGCCATCGGTTTCTACGGATGTTTTTACACCATGTGGCTCAAGCGCCGCACCCCGCAGAATATCGTCATCGGCGGGCTTGCCGGAGCGCTGCCGCCCCTGATCGGCTGGATGGCGGTCAGCCCGGTGATTACCTTCGATCCCTTATGCTATGTACTGATTATTTTCCTGTGGACACCGCCGCATTTCTGGGCGCTGGCACTCTATCGCCATGAGGATTACGCGCATGCAGGCATTCCGATGCTGCCGGTCGTCGCCGGGCCGGAAGCAACCCGCCGATATATCCTCATTTATACGCTGGTGCTGGTGGGTATCACGCTGCTGCCGTCTTTGCTGGGAAGCTCGGGGCTTATTTATTTTATTGGGGCGCTGGCACTGGGCGGACGTTTCCTGTGGCATGCGCTGCGTGTGCATGCGGCGCGGGAGCCAAAAGACGCCATAGCGATGTTTAAATACTCCATTCTGTATTTATTTATGCTTTTCTCCCTGCTGCTGGTGGACAAATTGGTTGACATCCCCTTGCCGGTATCGTTCTCCTGAGAGATATTCATTTATTCGGGGGTATCTCATGGATCAGGAAAACAATCACAATGCGTCAGCAAATAATTCATCATCCGGTCTTTCAGCGCATAGCGAGTCGGCGCCGCAGGCTAGCGGCTTCAATACGCTTTCCAGCGCGGCGGGCGAAGACGATGCAGCCGAAGATGGGGCAGTGGTAATGGAAAGCAAGGAATTGACCGTCGAAGCGGCTCCTCCGGCAACCAAGGAAGAGAAGCTTCAGAAACTGTCCATGTTCAATGATTTGCAGGTCAACACGGTTTATCTGATGGGGACCAGCTTTATTCTGGGCGTGCTCTTTACCGTTTTCGTGCTGTTGATTCTGGATTTCATCCGTCGCAACGCCGAGGAAGAAAAAAAGTAACGGTAATGCCTGTTTTCTGTTATGCCCATTGAAGAAGTCCACCGGAGAAAGCGCGGCAAGAATTTGCTTCTGCTTGCGATTTTGCTGGGGGTAATCGCTGTGCTTTATGGGCTGACGGTGGTGAAGTTCAGATAGTCGGCGTTCTCGTTGCTTTCGCAGGAATCGCATGACGGCTCACGCTACACATAACCGTTCGCTGGCTATAAGTTTGGTTATGCTGGTGGCCGGGATGGTGATGCTCAGCTTCGCCTCCGTGCCGCTTTACCGCCTGTTCTGTCAGGTTACCGGCTTTGGCGGCACGACAGCGCGGGCGGAATATGTGCCAAAAACCGTGCTGGCGCGCCGCATGAACCTGCATTTCAATACCGATGTTGCCCCCGGCCTGCCGCTGGAGTTTAAAACTCCCGGCCATGACGTGACCTTTAAGATTGGAGAGCCGCAACTGGTTGACTTCCATGTGACGAACACCTCCGATCAGCCGGTGCATGGCACGGCGGTGTTCAACGTCACCCCGCACAAAGGCGGAAAATATTTCGTCAAGCTCGCCTGTTTCTGTTTCGAGGAGCAGGTTTTCGCGCCCGGTGAAACCCGTGCCTTGCCGGTCAGTTTTTATGTCGACCCGGCCATTGCCGACGACGACATCATGGACGATGTTACCCATATGACCCTGTCTTATACGTTTTTTAACCCGGATAAGGTAAACAGGTAACGTAGGCATCGGTTTGCAAAGCCGTCAGCCGGTAATCATCAAGTTTTGCTTGGATTCTCCGGCGGATTTGAGTACCGATACGAAAACATAGCCATTTTCATCTACCGCAACCGGAAGTTTGTATGAATCACACGAAAGAACATACGCAGTCGCATCCCTACCACCTCGTTGACCCCAGCCCCCTGCCGCTGGCCGGGGCTATGAGCTTGCTGGCTCTGGCCGTTGGGGCGGCGCTGTTTCTGCATGAGAAACCGGGTGGCTCGCTGGTGCTGCTGACCGGCGTGGCCTGCGTGCTGCTGACCATGTTTTTCTGGTGGCGCACGGTAATCCGCGAGGGGCTGCACGAGCACCACCATACCGGCGCGGTGCGTCACGGGCTACGGCTGGGCATGATCCTGTTCATCGCCTCGGAAGTGATGTTTTTCTTCGGGTTTTTCTGGGCGTTTTTCAACGCCAGCATATTCCCCGTCCTGCCGCTGGCCGATATTTGGGAGATGAAGGAAGGCATCTGGCCGCCCGAGGGCATTCAGACCTTCGATCCGTGGGATATTCCCTTTATCAATACCCTGATCCTTCTGCTTTCCGGCACGACCGTCACCTGGGCGCACCATGCCCTGCTGGAGAACAACCAGCGCGACCTCGTGCGTGGCCTGACGATTACCGTGGTACTCGGCGTCTGCTTTACGCTGTTGCAGGCTTATGAATACGCCCATGCGGCATTCGGCTTCTCCGAGGGGATTTATTCCTCGACCTTTTATATGGCGACCGGATTTCATGGCTTCCATGTGATCGTCGGGACGATTTTCCTGTTTGTCAACCTGATGCGCGCCCGCGCCGGAACGCTGACCCGTGAAGGCCATCTTGGCTTTGAGTTTGCCGCCTGGTACTGGCATTTCGTGGATGTCGTCTGGCTGTTCCTGTTTATCTGCGTCTACTGGTGGGGGGGCGCGCATTGAGCATTTCCCCGCTTGCGGCGGGGTTGCGCGGCCTGTGCCCTGCTTGCGGCAAAGCGGGTATTTTCTCCGGTTGCTTTAAAATCCGGCAAGCCTGCGACGCTTGCGGCTATCCTTGCGGTGCGCATGACAATGGCGACGGGCCGATGTTTTTCGTCATTTTGCTGGTCGGCGCGATCGTCACCGGGCTGGCGGTATGGGTCGAGCTGGCTTACGAGCCGCCCT
>JAKFYP010000110.1 GCA_021730835.1 Alphaproteobacteria bacterium | reverse complement strand
GAGCAGCGTTCCGGCCAGCGTCGCCCGCAGGATGCCGCTGATCGTCCCGCCACGCCCCAGCAGGGAGAGTACGAATTCCCGCGGCACATGGCTGAGCAACCCGACGAACAGGATCCCCAGCGCCAGCCCCCACCACATGCGGTTCATCAGATGATAGGACGAATCGGCGTACAGGGTAAGCGGATCAGGCAGGGAAACGGCGAAAACATGCAGCAGGTAACCGGCGGCCACCAGCCCGCCCGAACCCCAAAGCAGCCCGTCGAAGCGGCGCTTTTTCGTATTATGACAGGGCTGGACGTGGCAGGAATCGTTCATGAGACATCGCCGATACTCACCTTATATAGGCCACCGGCCCAAGGGTTGCAAGGCATGCGGTATATAAAGAATCCGAAAGGCGATGCTTATCCGTTGCGACCTGTACCCTTGTTTATTTGCGACCCTGTTTTTTGGCCAGAAGCTGGCTGCGGAGGTACGGGTGCGGGGCTAACCGGATGCTCCCGGCTGATCTCCTCCATTGCCGCTGGCACAGGACTTGCGCCTTCGACCGCCGGACAGGCTTCGGATAATCTTGGGATAGCAACCGAATTGGCTACATTATGGCTGATATCACTAACCAGCGTATTGAGTGCATTGGTAGCGTTCTCATTTAATTTAGGTGCGTCCGGGAAAAGTTGTCCTACAGCCGTGGAGATAAAATTTCCAGCCGTACCGGATTCGCTTGCGGCTTTTGCAGTTTGTATACCCGTGTTGAGGGACGTTTCCATTCTCTCAATAGTCTGATTAACCGCAGCCTTATCTGGGGGAGTAAGGTAAGTACAGAAATCTCCCAGTTTTTCTCTTGCCATATTTATCAGTTCTGCAACGTCCTCTCTTTTAGGCCCCGCTGCTAACAGAATTTTCTTAACAGTATCCTTATCGTTCAGCATGGCAAGTAATTCACTTGAAGAGAGGTGCTTATCGCCATTTGGGTCAACAATTGCAGAAACGGTTGCTAGCACTTTGTTTAATTTATCTGAACCTTGCTGGATTTGCTCAGGTGTAGCCGTATTGAGAATGTTAATTGCTTTGTTGACTGTATCCACAGATGAGTCAGAATTTGGCGGGCTTTTCGCAGAAGGCATTTTATTCTCCATAATTATATTTGTTAGTAAAAGCAAAAATATCTTCATAATATAGCATGGATTAATTGCTGTTATTGTTACAGTTTAATGAAGTTTTGTTTTAAGGGTTCCGCTTAATTCGGTTTTCCAAAAAAAGATATTTTTCCGCTTGACGGGAGGAGGGCAGGGGCCTATAAAGCCCTTCCCTCCGGCGGGGAATGAAACCCCCGGACGGGCCTTGAAAAAGGAATTCGCCTCACCATATAAGCGGAGGCGCGGAAGGATTCTCCTTCCTGCAGACAGACAAGTGAAGAGATTAGGTGCGGGTGTTTGTAGGCTCGGATACTTTTATAGTATCGGATAAGCGCATACACTCACCTGCATGACACATATACCATACGTGTCATCGTGCCGTCGTTTTGCCTTCGGGCAACGGGGCGGCAGGGTGAAAAGTGTGCGTGGTTCTTAATTGATTCAGGATGACTTTTAGTCATCATATCAAGCTCAACTTGAGAGTTTGATCCTGGCTCAGAACGAACGCTGGCGGCAGGCCTAACACATGCAAGTCGAACGCGAAAACACCTTCGGGTGTGAGTAGAGTGGCGCACGGGTGAGTAACGCGTGGGAACGTACCCTTTAGTACGGAATAACCTCGGGAAACTGGGGTTAATACCGTATACGCCCTTCGGGGGAAAGCTGATTTTGGTCGTTGGTCACTGGTCGTTGGTCATTTGTTGTCGGTTATTGGATTCTCAATAGCCGACATCATTGACCAGTGACTAATGACCAATGACTAAATTCTACGCTAAAGGATCGGCCCGCGTGACATTAGGTAGTTGGTAGGGTAATGGCCTACCAAGCCTACGATGTCTAGCTGGTCTGAGAGGATGATCAGCCACACTGGGACTGAGACACGGCCCAGACTCCTACGGGAGGCAGCAGTGGGGAATATTGGACAATGGGGGAAACCCTGATCCAGCCATGCCGCGTGAGTGATAAGGCCTTAGGGTTGTAAAACTCTTTCAGCGGTGAAGATAATGACGGTAACCGCAGAAGAAGCCCCGGCTAACTTCGTGCCAGCAGCCGCGGTAATACGAAGGGGGCTAGCGTTGTTCGGAATCACTGGGCGTAAAGCGCGCGCAGGCGGCTATACAAGCCAGGGGTGAAATCCCAGAGCTCAACTCTGGAACTGCCTTTGGAACTGTATAGCTGGAGTCTCGGAGGGGATGGCGGAATTTCCAGTGTAGGGGTGAAATCCGTAGATACTGGAAGGAACACCGGAGGCGAAGGCGGCCATCTGGACGAGTACTGACGCTGAGGCGCGAAAGCATGGGGAGCAAACAGGATTAGATACCCTGGTAGTCCATGCCGTAAACGATGGGTGCTAGCCGTCGGGCCACCTGAGCTTCGCTCAGGTAGTTGCCGGTTGCTAGTTGCAAGTTTCCAGTTAAACAACTGGCAACTCGTAACTCGTAACTCGCCACTACCAAGCGGAGCTTGGGCGGCCCGGTGGCGCAGCTAACGCGTTAAGCACCCCGCCTGGGGAGTACGGTCGCAAGATTAAAACTCAAAGGAATTGACGGGGACCCGCACAAGCGGTGGAGCATGTGGTTTAATTCGAGGCAACGCGAAGAACCTTACCAGACCTTGACATGCCGGTCGCGGGGAGCAGAGATGCACCCCTTCAGCTTGGCTGGACCGTGCACAGGTGCTGCACGGCTGTCGTCAGCTCGTGTCGTGAGATGTTGGGTTAAGTCCCGCAACGAGCGCAACCCTCGTCCTTAGTTGCCATCAGTTCGGCTGGGAACTCTAAGGAAACTGCCGGCGTTAAGCCGGAGGAAGGTGGGGATGACGTCAAGTCCTCATGGCCCTTATGGTCTGGGCTACACACGTGCTACAATGGCGGTGACAATGGGATGCGAGCCCGCGAGGGTGAGCGAATCTCAAAAAGCCGTCCCAGTTCGGATTGCAGGCTGCAACTCGCCTGCATGAAGTTGGAATCGCTAGTAATCGTAGATCAGCATGCTACGGTGAATACGTTCCCGGGTCTTGTACACACCGCCCGTCACACCATGGGAGTTGTCTTTACCTTAAGCCGCTGAGCCAACCTTCGGGGGGCAGGCGACCACGGTAGGGGCAGCGACTGGGGTGAAGTCGTAACAAGGTAGCCGTAGGGGAACCTGCGGCTGGATTACCTCCTTTCTAAGGATTGCAGCGTATTGCCTGCTTCGGCAGACAATCGCCGCATCAACTTACATTGTGCCTACAGCCACCCGCACCTAATCTCTTGCTTGCTCACAGGTCTTTGCTTTTTCAGTTTTCTCGCCGAATTATTAGCCAAGATCCAGCTTTTTGGGCGCTTCGAGTTTTTTGCCTTTAAGCCGGTAGACATAGGCGATGATCTCAGCCACCGTCTGAAAATATTCATGCGGGATAGTTTCGTCAATCTCCACGTTATCATAGAGCGCCCGCGCCAGCGGCGGATTGCGCATCACCGTCACCTTATGCTCTTTCGCCATCTCGCGGATGCGCAATGCTACCTTGTCCGTTCCCTTGGCGACCAGCGTCGGGGCCATCATCTCCTCGGGGTCGTATTTGAGGGCGACCGCATAATGCGTCGGGTTGGTGATGACCACGTCCGATTGCGGTACGGCGGCCATCATGCGGCGGCGTCCCCGCTCCATACGGATGGAGCGCAGCTTTTGCTTGACCAGCGGATCCCCTTCCTGCTGCTTGTATTCATCTCTGACCTCCTGCTTGGTCATGCGCAGGCCCTTGATATATTCATAGCGCTGGTAAGAGTAATCGAGCGCCGCGATGAACAGCATAACGATCAGCACGCCGATCAGCATGCGTTTAGCCAGCAACGCCAGCAGGGCGAGCATTTCCATCACCTCCATATCCGGCAGGAGGTTCATCTCGCGCATATACGGCCAGATAGCGATGGTGGCGATGATGCCGACCAGCGTAATCTTGAAAATGCCCTTGATGAACTCAATGAAGGATTTGAGAGAAAATAACCGCTTGAGTCCTTTCAGGGGAGATATTTTCTCAAGCTTGGGAATCAGCGGATCCCAAGAAAAATTGAGCCTCGACTGCAAAAACCCTGCGCTGAGCGCTGCCGCCACCGCCAGCGCCAGCGGCAACAGCAGCAGCATGGCCGATTTGGCGGCGGTATCCTTAAACAGTTGCAGATAGCTCTCCTCATCAACCTGAAACTCCTCGGGCGACTCAATAAACGGTAGGAAAACCGGGCGCGCCTGCTGCATAATATGCGGTAAAAGCACGATGATAATCACCGCGAAAACGGTGAGAATAAAGAAGCTGTTGATCTCACGCGAATTAGCGAGTTGACCTTTTTTACGCGCATCTTCCAGCCGCTTATGGGTCGGCTCCTCGGTTTTCTGCGACTGCTCCTGACTTTCGCTCATTTAATTATCTTGCTAAACTCCCGGGTATGCCGGAGGACTAAGGCAGTTATACAATAACGGGAACAGTTTGTCAGAAGCCTCTGCGAGATCGTTTAAAGCCTGACAAGGAGGTTCCCGATAACAGACTATAACCATCTCAATCATACGGCGTGGGATTGCAAGTTTTATAGTCATTTCACTTAATAATTTCCTGTAAAGTCGGAATGACTATGGCTTGCGACCGCAAGCCCGCCGCTTATGCGGCGTAACCTACTTTATTTTTTCTTATGAAGAAAAATAAAGTAGAAAGACAATACATCG
>JAKFYP010000117.1 GCA_021730835.1 Alphaproteobacteria bacterium | reverse complement strand
GTTACGGGCGACCTCAGCAACAGCGGCGCGTACCTGACGGTAACCTGCCGCCGGATGCCGTCCTTCCCCCTCGTGTCGTCGGCACGGGCGGGATTTACTGAGGATTAATTTATAGCCGATTCACTTGATGAGACCATTGCATCATCTCCCCTCCCGCTTGCGGGAGGGGGTTAGGGGGAGGGCATCAAAAATAAAAATCATTTCTATACGGCAGGATGATTTTTAACGCCCCCCTCCCAGCATCCATGAAATGGGATGCTGTGTCTTAAAAGATGAGCATCCCACAGGTGGATAGTGGGTAATCAGATCTTCTTTTAGTCACTCGCCACTAACCGCTCGCTATTTCTCACTGATATTTCGGCTTCATTTTCTCCAGCACGCCAAAGCGGCGGCGGGTCAGGCCAAGCCAGATGCCCATGCCCATCGCCATCGCCAGCAGCGAGGAGCCGCCGTAGCTGAGAAAGGGCAGGGTCATGCCCTTAGCGGGCAGCACATGCACCGCCACGCCCATATTGATGACGGCCTGCACGCCGAACTGCACCAGTATCCCGGCGGCGGCCAGCAGCACGAACGCGTTTTCCTCATGGCGCATGCACCAAATGCCGCGCAGGACGATCAGGCCGTAGAGCGTAATGATCAGCAGGCAGACGATTGCACCGAATTCCTCTCCGGCGACTGAGAAAATGAAATCGGTATGGGAGTCGGGAATGGACCATTTGACAGCGCCCTCGCCGGGGCCGCGCCCGAAAAGTCCGCCGCTGGCGAAGGCCTCAAGCGATTTTTCAACCTGATAGTTATCAGTGAGGCCCGGATGCAGGAAGCCGTCAATGCGCTGGGTGACGTGCGGCAGGTAGAGATAGGCGAGGAATATTCCGCCAATGCCGGTCAGGCCCATCGTCACCACCCATAGCCACGGTAGCCCGGCTAAAAACATTTGCGCCCCGAACATGGCGGAGACCGTCATGGTCATGCCGATATCGGGCTGGATGATAAGCAAAAAGGCGACCAGCGCATAAAGCGCGATGGCGATGCGGTAACCGGGGAAACCGACCGTGCGGCGGCGCTCGGCGAACATCCACGCCACGACGACGGCGAAACAGGGCTTGAGGAATTCCGAGGGCTGGACGGAAAACCCGGCAATATTGATCCAGCGTTGCGCACCTTTGGTTTCCGCCCCGAAGAAGGGCAGTAGCGCCATCAGGGCGAGGCTGGCGAGGCAGCCGATCGTTGCCATGCGGCGTATCTCCTGCTCGCGCAGCATCGAAGTGACGATCAGCACGCCGACGGAGAGCAACAGAAAAACCTGCTGGCGGGTAACGAAATAATAATGCGGCAGGCCGATGCGCGCCGCAACCGGCGGGCTGGCCGCCGTCACCAGCACCGCGCCGATAGCGATCAGGGCCAGCAGGGCGAACAGACCGACGCGGTCAACCGTCCACCACCAGCGCCCCAGCAGGCTGGTATTGGTACGGTCGAAACTGAGGCTGTGATTCATGGAGTGGTTAGTGGTTAGTGGTTAGTGGCGAGTATGGGGGGCGCATGCTTCTCGTCACTCGCCACTAACCACTCGCTACTTTACACTTTCTCCCAAAGCCTCCGGCGCTTCAAGCGGAAAACGCCTCGGCGGGCAGGCGATGCTTCCATTCCCTGACCAGCGTTTCCGCGTAGTCGCGGAATGCGTCGCCGCGCATCTCGAAATTGGCCCACTGATCGAACGAGGCGCAGGCGGGAGAAAGCAGGATAGCGCAGGGTTGCCCGTCCACCAGCGCTTCCTGCGTGGCGGCGGTGACGGCCCGCTCCAGTGTGCCGCAGCGCGTATAATGTACCTTGCCCTCTAAGGTAGCGGCGAATTCGTCTTCCGCCTCGCCAATAAGAAAACTATGCAAAATACGGGGAAAATAAGGCCCCAGCGTTGTAATACCTCCCGCTTTGGGCCGCCCGCCCGCGATCCAGAAGATGCGCTCGAAACTGCCGAGCGCTTTGGCGGCGGCATCGGCGTTGGTCGCTTTACTGTCGTTGATATAGAGAATCTGCCCGAGCGTGGCGACTTGCTGCATGCGGTGGGCCAGGCCGGGAAACGCCTGCATCGCCTCGATGATGCGCTCCGGCGCGACGCCGAGCGCTGTGCAGGCGGCATAAGCCATCGCCGCGTTCTGGCGGTTATGCGCGCCGCGCAGGGCAGGGGTGACGGGGAGATTCCAGCTATCCGGATCAAGGAATTCAAGCTTTCCGGAACCTGTAACCTGCAACCCGGAACCCTTCAGGGAAATCGTCTGCACGTTCTTCCTTTCCGCCGCCAATGCGTGCGCCAGCGCCGCCGAATCTTCGTCGTCAATGCCGATAATCGCCGTATCGCCTGCCGACTGGTTCATGAAAATACGGCGCTTGGCGGCGATATATCCTTGCATATCGCCGTGGCGGTCGAGGTGATCCGGGGTGATGTTAAGCAAGCACGCTACATTGAAGCGGGCCTGATGCAGCAGGTCGAGCTGGTAGGAGGACATCTCAAGAACGAAGATGAGTGAGTGGTGAGTGGTGAGTGGTGAGTGGTTTGCAGATTCTTCCTCGCCCCTCGCTCCTCGCCCCTCGCCACGATCCAAAGCCAGCGCCGGTGTGCCCAGATTACCGCCAATTTGTGCGTTTATGCCGTTCTCCAGCAGGATATGCCCGATCAGCGCCGTGGTAGTGGATTTCCCGTTCGTGCCGGTGATGCCGACATAGGTGGCGTCCGGGCAGGCTTCCCACAATAGCTCTACTTCCCCTTTAATGGGGACGCCCGCCTGTTGCGCCGCCCTGACGACGCGGTGCGGCTCGGGATGGGTCAGCGGCACGCCGGGGCTGAGCACGAGGATGGCCATCTCCTCCCACGGCCATTCGGTGTCGGGGATGAGATGTGGCGAGTGGCGAGTGGCGAGTGACGAGTTTAGCGGCATCTTTTCACCACTGGCCACTGGCCACTCGCCACTCATCGCCTTATCGTCCCACGCATACACTTCTGCTCCACCCGCCAGCAGGCTGGCGACGGCGGCCTTTCCGGCCTTGCCGAGGCCGAACACGGCGGTTTTTTTATCTTTGTATGAGGGGAGGGGGATCATGGATTGGTTATTGGTCGCTGGTCGCCGGATATTAATCATTGGTTTGTGAAGGTTGGCAATATGAAAATGCAAATTTTCCAAGTTAGTGGCGACTTAGTATCTGGTCAACCCCACATGCTTAATTTGCCAATAAGCCAAATTTTCAAACTGAGGCCGACCCAAAGGGATAAACGCCACACGGAACTTTACCGCAACTTCAGCGTCGATAGTCCGACCAGCGCCAGAATCGTCGCGATGATCCAGAAGCGGATGACGACGGTTGGCTCGGCCCAGCCCATTTTCTCGAAATGGTGATGAATCGGGGCCATTTTGAAGACGCGCTTGCCGGTCAGTTTGAACGAGGCGACCTGTACGATGACGGATACCGCCTCCAGCACGAACAACCCGCCGATAATGCCGAGCACCAGTTCATGCTTGGCGATGACGCTGACCGTGCCGATAGCCCCCCCGGCGGCGAGGCTGCCGGTATCGCCCATGAATACCATCGCGGGCGGGGCGTTAAACCATAGAAACCCGAGGCCCGCGCCGATGAAAGCGGCGCAGAGGACGGCGAGTTCTCCCGATCCGGGCACGGCGTGGATCTGGAGATAGGTGGCGAACACGGCGTTTCCGGCGAGATAGGCGATCAGGGCGAAGCAGGCCATGGCGATCATGATGGGGACGATGGCCAGCCCGTCCAGCCCATCGGTCAGGTTGACGGCGTTGGACGCCCCGACCATGACCAGCATGACGAACGGCAAATAAAACATTCCGAGATCGGGAAAGAAATCCTTGAAAAAAGGAACGGAAAGCCGGGTTGCGTCCTCGACGGGCGCGACCGACTGAATCCAGTAACCCGCCGCCAGCGCAATGGAAAACTGCGCCACCAGCTTGAGCTTACCCGGCAGGCCCTTGCTGTTGCGCCTGGTGACTTTGAGGAAATCGTCGAAAAACCCGATCATGCCGTAGCTCATGGTCACGAACAGCACGATCCAGACATACGGGTTGGTCAGGTCGGCCCACAGCAGGGTGGAGATGCCGACCGCCAGCAGGATCATCACCCCGCCCATGGTCGGCGTGCCTTTTTTGGTCAGCAGGTGGCTTTCCGGCCCATCGTCGCGAATCGGCTGGCCCTCCTGTTGTTTGCGCCTGAGCCAGCGGATAATACACGGGCCGAAGACGAAACTGATCAGCAGCGCCGTCATGATCGCCCCGCCGCTCCTGAACGTCAGGTAGCGAAACAGGTTAAACAGCGGGAAATTCTCCGCAAAGGGAAACAGGAGATTATAGAGCATGACGGATGATGAAGTTTAAATTATGTGCATAGCTTTAAACCATAATCGTGGCGGCGAGCGAATCAATGAGAATGTTCTTTTCGCGGATGACGGCGTAGCGATTCCTGGCCTTGCAGGAAAATTGCTATACCCGATACTGCTCCTCCCTCCGTCCGGCATCCACGAAGTGGGATGACGTTTTTTGTAAAAGCACAGCACCCGCATGCGGGTGCTGTGACGGGGGAGGGAGCTATTGTCATTTAACTTAAACATTGCGTATGCCCTCACCCGCGAGCGCTTTTGCGCTCGCTTCCCTCTCCCAGTGGGAGAGGGGTAGGGTGAGGGCCTTCGGCCCAGGATTTTTATGCGCAATGTTTAGATAGTGTCGTCATGAGATGTTAGCCCAGAGAGCAATGCAGCGTATATGGACGGCGGCGAGGAAAGAAGCGGTATTTTTAGCATATCTGGTTGCAACTCCGCGCCAACGCTTGAGATGCAGGAAG
>JAKFYP010000005.1 GCA_021730835.1 Alphaproteobacteria bacterium | reverse complement strand
ACCGATTGAAAAACTTCCTGCCATGTTTGCCGCATGCATCCCTCCTGTTTGGTGATGCATTACAGTATCTTATTTTATATCAATCCGCTTGCGGCTACTTTGCAACAGTTTTCATGCGTAGGCCCTGGCGTTACGCCGCCTCAACCTGAAAACCATGCTGCATCTGGCGGTAGGCAAGGGCTTCAGCGAGGTGATCCGTCTTCACGGACGCGCTGCCCTCCAGATCGGCGATGGTGCGGGCGACCCGCTGCAATCGGGTAAACGCCCGCATTGACAGACGAAACCGCCGCGCCGCGTCTTCGAGCAGGCGCTCACCGTCCTGACCCAACACGACGATTTGCGCGAGGTTGTCCCCCGATACCGTGGCATTCAGGCTATCCGGCAGGCCCAGCCGCACCGCCCGCTCCTCCTGCATACGCCGCGCCATGCCCACCCGGGCGGCCACTGCCGTACTCGGCTCACCTTTGTCCCGGCGCATCATGTCGAGGGTTTCCATCATCGGCACGTCAATATGTAAATCAATGCGATCAAGCAACGGGCCGGAAAGCCGCGACTGGTAATCCGAAGCGCAGCGCGGGGCCTTGTTGCAGGCCCGCTGTTCATCACCAAGATAGCCGCATTTACAGGGATTCATCGCGGCAATGAGTTGAAAACGGGCCGGGTAGGTCAGATGCGCGTTGGCGCGGGCGATGGTGACCGTGCCGCTCTCCAGCGGCTGGCGCAGCGACTCCAGCACGGGCCGGGCGAATTCCGGTAATTCGTCGAGAAACAGCACGCCCCGGTGCGCCAGCGAGATTTCGCCGGGCTTAGCCCGCATGCCACCGCCTACCATCGCCGCCATCGAAGTCGAATGATGCGGGGCACGGAAGGGCCGCAGGCGGCTAAGTTTTCCCTCGGCCAGCATGCCCGCGACGCTGTAGATCATGCTGACATCGAGGATTTCACGGGTGGAAAGCGGTGGCAGGATGCCAGGCAGGCAGGAGGCCAGCAGCGATTTTCCCGCGCCGGGCGGGCCGCTCATCAGCAAATTATGCCCCCCGGCGGCGGCTATCTCAAGCGCTCTACGCGCCGCGTACTGACCCCTGATATCGGCCATATCGGTCATCGGCGGGGCTTCCTCGGCCTGCCCCGGCTCGGGCGGCGAGAGCACCTGCGTGCCGTGGAAATGATTAACCAGCGCATTGAGCGAATCTGCCGCTAAAATGGGAATATCCCCGGCCCAGCGGGCTTCCGCGCCTCCTGAACACGGGCAAATGACGCCCCTGCCCGCCGCCGATGCCGCCACCGAAGCCGGGAGCACGCCTGAGACCGGTAACAGGCGACCATCGAGGGATAATTCTCCCAACGCGTTGTATTCCGAAACGGCGTCCGCCGGGATGACACCGATGGCAATCAACAACCCAAGCGCAATAGGAAGGTCGAAATGACTGCCCTCCTTAGCGAGATCGGCCGGGGCGAGATTAACCACGATACGTTTGGACGGCAGGGCCAGTCCCATGCTAAGGATAGCGGCGCGTACCCGCTCGCGGGATTCGCCGACAGCCTTATCCGGCAGGCCAACGACGGTAAAAGCGGGCAAGCCGGGCGCAATCTGCACCTGCACCTCGACCGGGATGGCCTCGATACCCTGAAAGGCGACCGTGCGTACCGTAGCGACCATAACTTTTCCCGATCCACGATATGTCATTGAGAAACTTACACATCATGCAATATGCCCTGATGATTCAGAGCATATCCCCAAGCACAAAAAAAATAAACGAAATCTTGGCAGCGCCTTAGGATTAATTTAATAAAATTACGCCATAATATCCGATACCATATAAAAGAAATCCTTAACCCCTCGGAAATGCTCGATTGTTAACGCCTCCCTACATCCAGCGTCAGGAAACTTCATCTCCCGGACGCCCTCCCCGTGTACGTAACCTGATCGTGTTCAGTACGGTGATTATGCTGCTATTCGGTATGATCGTGCTGTATCAGGCCTTTCGGGAATACGATCTTTCCATCGGGAAAGGAAAGGCAAACGCCGAGCGCCTGACGGCTATCCTGTCGGATCAGGTCGAATTATCTTTTTTGGCTATGGATTTAACCTTGCAACGAGCCGTCGAGCGGCAATATCTTAATATGCTGTTTGGCGGGCATTTGCCCGAGGATATGGTGCATAATTTCAATGTCTGGGTGGAGAACACCCCGCAACTGGTCGCCCTGATGCTGGTCAATGAAAAGGGCGAGGTCGAACTGGCCGTGCATGACGAGGAATACGAAGGCTGGATGGATTACAGTACTTCCATGGCGGATACGGAAGCCTTCAAAATAATGAAAAACAATGACGATCAGGAAATCTATATCGGCCCCTATTTCGATATGCCAAAGCAAAACATGCCCTCTGCCCCGATCCTGATGGCACGGCGGATCAATAAGCTGGACGGTACGTTCGGTGGGATAGTGGTTGCCGCCGTATACGGCGAATATTTCCTTAATTTCTTTGATTCGGTGGATTCAGGATTGAAGCGTTATATGTCGCTGATGCTGACCGACGGGCGTGACCTTTTCGCCGGTATGCGTCATCACCGCGCCAATGATGCGATCAGTCAGGCGATTCACGAGCAGATTGCTTCCGGCCAAAGGCCGGTTACACCTGTCACGACACTGACCGAGCAGATGAAAGGCACGCTGGTGCTGGTCTCCTACCGCTACCTGAAGAATCTGCCGCTGGTAGTCGCCGTGGTGATCGAGGAGGAGGATTTCCTCGCCGAGTTCTGGCAGGAGCGTTTTAAAGATCTCTCCTTTCTGGCGATTTTCACGGTATTCGGCTCGGTGTTATCCTTCTTCGCTTTGACGATGGCCCGCCAGATTATCCGCGTGGAAGAATCAGAGGCGGCAGCGATTCTCGCCAGTCAGGCCAAATCCGAGTTTCTTGCCAATATGAGCCATGAGTTGCGCACGCCGCTAAACGCTATCATCGGGTTTTCGGAGATGATGACATCGGGCTATTTCGGGCCGATGAACGCCCGGCAAAAAGAGCGCCTCAACGACATTAATTTATGCGGCAACCATTTATTGCACCTCATCAATGACATCCTTGAATTCTCTAAGGGCGAAGCCGGTAAGCTGGAACTGGTTGAGGAGCGCAGCAATATCGCCGCCATCGTTGACGAAGTCATCCGCATGATGGGCGACAAGATCAAGACCAAAAACATCAACATGACGGTTGATACTTCGCAGAACCTGCCGCTGCTGTTCGCCGATATGCGCAAGATCAAGCAGGTGCTGATCAACCTTGTCAGTAACGCTATCAAGTTCACGCCGCAAGGGGGCGATATCAAGGTCAGCGTGCGTATTGACCCGGGTGGCGCGATGAATCTGGTTGTTTCGGATTCGGGTATCGGCATCGCCGAGGAGGATATCCAGACGGCGCTTTCCGTCTTCGGGCAGGTGCATCGCAGCAAGAGCCACGAAGGCACAGGACTGGGCCTGCCGCTCTGTCGGATGTACGCCGAATTGCATGGCGGGAAATTATCACTGGTCAGTGCGCTGGGCGAGGGTACGACGGTGCGTGTCGTCTTCCCGGCCAACCGCGTGATTCCCAACGAGGAGAAAGCTGATGGCCTGCCGGAGGCAAAGCAGGCGTAATAATATAGTGTTTTTTGACTTTATTTCTCCCCAAAAGAAAAATAAAGTCGGTTACGCTGCATAAGCAGCGGGCTTGCAGTCGCAAGCCTGTCATTCCAGATATGTGGAATGACCCTATCTACCTACTTCTTATAGCGCCGGATTGCCTGTTCGATGATTGCGGCAGCTTCGTCCTTATCGCCCCAGCCTTCGATCTTCACCCATTTATTCTTCTCCAGATCTTTATAGTGATTGAAGAAGTGATATATCTGGTCGGTCAGAATAGTGGGCAGATCGGTGTAATTCTCCACGTCATTATAAAACGGATGCAGGCGGCTGGCCGGAACCGCCAGAATTTTCTCATCCTGTCCACCATCATCTTCCATCTTGAGCACGCCAACCGGGCGGGCGGCCAGCACGCAACCCGGTATCACCGGACGGCGGCCAATGACCATCACATCCGCCGGATCGCCGTCCTCAGACAGCGTATGGGGGATAAAACCGTAATTGCACGGGTAGTGCATGGCGGTATGCAGAAAACGGTCAACGAACAGCGCACCGGATTCCTTATCCAGTTCGTATTTAATCGGCTCCGCGCCCAGAGGCACTTCGATGATGACATTGATATCCCACGGCGGCGCTTTGCCGATGGCTACTTTTTCGAGCAACACAACTTTCTCCCCGGTTTTTATTGTTTTTGGTAAATTCTGGCCTCTTATAGAGGCAAATCAGGAAATTGCAAGACTTGATAGGCTGGCCGTCTTGCTTTATCAGCAAGCCATGCGCACTCTTACCATTATCGGCGCCGGGCTGGCAGGCAGCGAAGCGGCGTGGCAGGCTGCGGCGAGGGGCATCGAGGTCACGCTGATCGAAATGCGCCCGGCGCGCCTGACCGATGCTCACCATAGCGGCAATTGCGCCGAGCTGGTCTGCTCGAATTCGTTTCGCTCCGACGATGCGACACGTAACGCCGTGGGCCTGCTGCATGCCGAGATGCGGCGCATGGATTCGCTGATTATGGCGATGGCCGATGCCCATAAAGTCCCGGCAGGCGGCGCGCTGGCGGTTGACCGTGAGGGCTTCGCGGCAGGCGTCACAAAAGCGCTACGGGGACATCCGCGCATTACTTTCTCAAACCGCGAAATGACTGAGCTGCCGCCGCCGGATGCAGGCCCGGTGATCGTGGCGACCGGCCCCCTGACTTCCCCCGCCCTGACGGAGAGCATTCTGCGCCATACCGGCGAAGCCTATCTGG
>JAKFYP010000049.1 GCA_021730835.1 Alphaproteobacteria bacterium | reverse complement strand
TCGCAACCCGTCACTAAATCATGGCCGAAGAAACCGCACAAAGCTCGAATTTCAACCTCCCCGCTCTGAGAACGGGGGCAGGCAAGGCAGTGCGGCGCGGCGATATTTTCTTCGCACTGGGAATCGTGGGCATCCTCGTCGTGCTGCTGACGCCGGTTCCGCCTCCCTTGCTCGATTTCCTGCTGAGCATCTCCATTACCATCTCGGTGCTGATCCTGATGACGGTGCTGTTCGTCGATAAGCCGCTGGGCCTCAGCTCCTTCCCGACCATCCTGCTGATCGTCACCATGCTGCGCCTCGCGCTCAACATCGCCTCGACCCGGCTGATTCTCGGCGAGGGCCATACCGGCCCGGAAGCGGCAGGCCATGTGATCGAGGCATTCGGCGGGTTCGTGATGGGCGGCTCGGTGCTGATCGGGGCGATTATTTTCGCCATACTGACGATTATCAACTTCGTGGTGATTACCAAAGGCTCAGGCCGTATCGCCGAGGTATCGGCCCGCTTCAGCCTCGACGCCATGCCGGGCAAGCAGATGGCGATTGACGC
The DNA here is from genome assembly GCA_021730835.1 of Alphaproteobacteria bacterium. GTDB lineage: Bacteria > Pseudomonadota > Alphaproteobacteria > Rickettsiales > UBA998 > JAKFYP01. Next base: position 4,376 of record JAKFYP010000049.1, on the reverse strand, counting down.
CGATCTTTCCGCCGGGCTGGTTGATGAGGATACCGCCAAACGCCGCCGCAAGGAACTCGAGGATGAGAGCACCTTCTTCGGGGCGATGGACGGGGCCAGTAAATTCGTGCGCGGCGATGCCATTGCCGGGCTGTTGATTACCTTCATCAATTTCATCGGTGGCATTATCATCGGCGTGGTCATCAACGATCTCAGCTTCTCCGAGGCGTTGCAAACCTATACCATGCTGACCATCGGCGACGGGCTGGTCTCCCAGATTCCGGCGCTGATCGTCTCAACCGCCGCCGGTTTGCTGGTGACCAAATCCGGGCAGGTCGGCTCCGCCGAAAAAGCCGTACTCGGGCAGTTGAGCCGCTATCCCGCCGCTATCGGCGTCACCAGTTCCCTGCTGTTCGTTATTGCCTTCATGCCGGGCATCCCTCCCACTCCCTTCCTGTTTCTCTCGGGTGTAAGCGGCTTCGTCTGCTGGTATATGTTTAAAAATGGCGACCGCATCCGGGCGCTGCGTGAAAGACAGGCCGCCGATGCCGCCGCCGGAACCAGACCGGGATCACCCGCCCCGGCAGGCGCGGCAGGGCCGGGAGGCACGGCGCAACCGGCGCAGGAGAATATCGCGGAAACCCTCAAGCTCGACAGTATCCGCCTTGAGCTGGGCTACGGGCTGCTGCCGCTGATTAATTACCAAAAAGGCCATCGCCTGACCGAGCAGATCAAGGCATTGCGCAAGCAAATCGCCCGCGAGCTGGGGTTTGTCATGCCACCGGTGCGTATTCAGGATAATATGCAGCTTCCCTCCAATACCTACGTTGTCAAGGTCAAGGAGGTGGAATCCGGGCGCGGCGATATTCGTCCCGACATGCTGCTGGTGATGGACCCCTCAGGCGGTAAGATTACATTACCTGGTGAGGAAACGCTGGAGCCGACTTTCGGCCTGCCCGCCATGTGGATCGCCGATTCCCACCGCGAGGAGGCGATGTTTCGCAACCTGACCGTGGTTGATCCGCCGACCGTGATTACCACGCATCTGACCGAAATCATCAAAGACAATTTGCCGGAGTTGCTTTCCTACGCCGAGACCCAGAAACTGCTCGACGATCTGGGCGAGGAGCAGCAAAAACTCATCGCCGAAACCCTGCCGTCGCAAATCACCGTCAACGGCGTGCAGCGCGTCCTGCAAAACCTGCTGGGCGAGATGATTTCGATCCGCGACCTTTCCACCATTATGGAGGCCATCGCCGAGGCCTCGCGCATTACCCAGAACGTCACCATCATCACCGAGCATGTGCGCTCGCGGCTGGCCCGCCAGATTTCCAGCGCCGTGACCAACGCCGACGGCTATATCCCGATTCTCGCCCTCTCCCCGGCATGGGAGCAGATTTTCATTGACTCGTTGTCAGGTAACGGCGAGGAGAAAAGCCTGAGCATGGCCCCGACCAAGATACAGGAGTTTATCAACGCTATTCGCGGCAAGTTCGAGCAATACGCCATGCAGGGCGAAGCGCCCGTGCTGCTGACCAGCCCGACCATCCGGCCTTACGTGCGCTCGATCATCGAGCGGTTCCGGGCCAATACGCCGGTCATCTCGCAAAATGAAATCCATCCCCGGGCGCGGATTAAAACGCTGGGGCAGTTGTGATGGTAACAGCAAAACTTCTTGGCGGAGGGGATACCCTGGAATTACAACATTCCATGTCCGGCACGGCATTGCTGGTGCATCTCGAACGGTTGCCGGGTCTTGAAGTGCTGAACAAATCGGCATGGGCTTTAACCGATGATTTCTGGGCGACGATTCAATATAAAGAATGGTTGTTTGTTATTGAGAGTCCTTTTGCGCTTTTGTGGATTGCGCCGGTTGCAAAGGATTGCCCTGAAGATGTTATTTCCGAACTCTTCCGGCATATTGAAAATTATCGTTTTGTTGGTTTTCCGGCATGGATAAAAGGATATTTTCGTTACTTATGTAAGCCGCATTTCAAAGAAATCCGGGAAAACGACTGAGTATTTATGCAACTGAACCCCTTCCATGCCCCGAATATGAAAGCCGCCACGCAGCGGGGGTATGCTACGTTAAAGGATATCGTCCATATCCACCGCCAGCGCGCCGGCGATATTTTTAAGCGTGCGCGCCGAACCGGTGCGCCTGCCTGCTTCAATCATACCGATATACTGCCCGCTCACCCCGGCGGCGCGGCCAAGCACTTCGCGTGTCATGCCCCGGTAATCGCGCCACAATCCGATGCGGTTACCGCCTTTATGTTTGGCCTCGGACAGTTTTTTCCCAAAAGAAGCGGGGAAACACTCCATTTTACCGGCGGCGATGGCACGGCTGACGGCTTCGCAACGGGCGATTTCCTCAGCCATATCCGCATCTTCGAGGAGGTCGTCGAACAGGGTTTCAGGAACCATGACATAACGTTCGCCGTTTTTAACCACGCGTTCCAGCTTTTCCGTCTGCATCTTCATCTCCTAATGTTTGTAAGCACTGCCATGCGGCAATACATCAATGACCAGCAGGATCAGCGCATCGTCCTCAAGGCTGTAAAGCGCCCGCCAGTCGCCGATGCGCAGGCGGTAATACGGCGATCCCCTGAGGCGTTTGACATTGGGGTGATCCCCGTAAGGATCGGCGGCGACCTCAGCAATTTTCCGGCGAATACGTCTGGCCCATACGGGCTGCATCTTCAGGAGCGCTTTTTGCGCCTGTTTGGATTCCATCACGCGATACATGCAGGCTCCGTAACATTATGTTACATGATGACGCTGATAAATGCAACGGATCGTTACGTTGTCTTTTTCTGTATTCCTGATATTTATCTACCTATAGTCAACTCATGCAACTGAAAACCTTCCATGCCCCGAATATGAAAGCCGCGATGGAACTGGTGCGTGAGGCGCTGGGTGACGAGGCGGTGATCTTATCAACGCAAAAGGAAGTAAACGGCAAGGGAGTGACAATCATTGCCGCCTGCGAGCCGCAGGATGAACCCATGCCGCTTGAGGAGGAAGCTCCGCATCTGGTCGTGCCCGCGCCGCGCCCGGTCTATAACCCCCTGCCCGATTACCTGCTGCGCGATGTTGAGCAGGCGTTGCGCTGGCACGGCGTGGATGATACGCTGACCGGAATCGTACTGGCACGTCTCGGAGAGAACCCCAAGCCGAAGGACGATTCCCCGGAAAGCCTTGCCAAATTGCTGGGCGCGACCCTATCGAAGCTCTGCAAATTCAGCCCGCTTCCTTACCTTGAGGAACCGATGCGCCTGATTTTAATCGGCGCGCCGGGAGCCGGGAAAACCTCGCTGACCGCCAAAATGGCGGCGCGGCTGGTTAAGGCTGGGAAGAAAGCCGCCGTCATCAGCACCGATCACAAGCGGGCGGGCGGGATTGAGCAACTCGCGGCCTTTACCGATATTCTCGGTATTGAGCTACAGGTGGCGGCCAACCGCATGGAACTCAAGGGCCTGCTTTCGGATTACCCGCCGGAATTGCCTGTTCTCATTGACAGCGCCGGGGCCAATCCGTATGAGTTTCAGGCGCTCAAGGAACTGGCGGAGTTCGCCGGGTTGATGAGCATGACGCCGGTGCTGGTATTCCCGGCGGGAGGCGACCCGCAGGAAGCGGCGGAAATCGCGGAAGCCTTCTCTTTTCTCGGCGTCGGGCATATCATGGTCACCCGGCTCGATCTCGCCCGGCGCTATGGCAGCATCGTCACGGCGGCTTACGCCGCCGGTCTGGCGCTGTCGCACATGACCGGCTCGGAGAAGGTGCTCGGCGACTTCGAGGAAGCAAACCCGCTGCGTCTGGCACAGCTTTTGATACAATACCGCAAGGATACCGTATGAACGCAAAAGGCAATATCATCGCCATCGCCTCAGGCAAGGGGGGAGTCGGAAAAACCTGGCTTTCCATTACGCTGGCGCATCTTTACGCCCGCTCGGCCCGCCGCGCCCTGCTGTTTGACGGCGATATCGGGCTGGCTAACGTCGATGTGCAACTCGGCCTGACGCCGGGGCGCGACCTCGGGGCGGTCTTCGCCGGAAAAATGTCGCTCAAAGAGGCGCTGATCCATTACCCCGGCGGATTCGATATTCTGGCGGGCCGCTCAGGCACGACCAGCATGTCCGCCGTGCCGCTGGCGCGGCTCAACGCCGTCAAGGAGGAGCTTGGCAGGCTGGCCGACGAATACGATACGGTGTTCATTGACCTCGGAGCAGGCATTGAGCAATATGTGCAGTATATGACCTCGATGGCCTCGAAAGTGGTGGTGGTCATCACCGACGAGCCGACCTCGCTGACTGATGCCTACGCCTTCATCAAGCTTTGCGCCACGCGGCTGCATAACCCGCCGGTTTACGTCGTGGTCAATCAGGCGGCAGCGC
>JAKFYP010000175.1 GCA_021730835.1 Alphaproteobacteria bacterium | reverse complement strand
ATGCTCCTGTAGATAATCTGTAGATAAATGGATATTGAAAAATTCGCCCGGGCCGTCGGAAAGGTTACTGCAAGACCGCCGCGCCGAGAATCGGCCCCTGCGAGGCCTCCTGCAACAGGATGGCAACGCCCTCCTGCCTTGGCTTTGGAATACTCAGGCGTGTCGGGTTACCATCCCATTCTCCAATTTTTTTGACCATACCGACAATATGGTGATTGGTCAGGCTGCGTCCACCATTCTCACCACGGCTTATCTCCGTTGTCCGGCTCGGTTCAAAACTCACCAGCAGAATCTCGGTTTTTGCTTTTGCAACACCGGAGCCGACCTGTATCTCAAGCATGTCATTCGCCAAGCGGGCCAGCGACATCGGGATATGCGGACTTTCACGCGAGGCGCGTTCAATAAAATCGTAGACGGGACGCCGCTGGGAGCCGATTGTCTCATATGTTCCGTTAATCACCATTTGCGGCGTATAGACCCGGCCACTCAGATGCGCGGCATATCGGCGCTGGCGATTGGTGCTGGCAGCGCTGGAGAACGGGTCTTCCCAGCCAATATAATTCCAGTAGTCAACATGATACGATAGGGCCAGCACATTATCGGCGTGGTCGCGCACCAAATCGCCCAGCAATGTGTCAGCGGGCGGGCAGGAAGAACAGCCCTGCGAGGTGAATAACTCGACAACCGTCAGTCCGGTATTTTCGGAAGCGGACTCTTTGAGCGGGGCAGCCTGCACGGCGGAATGGATCAGCAAGAATGCCACAATCCCCCCTATTACACTAAAAAACAAAAGCATTTTCATGTGGTGACTCGATGATGAACTCAGGTAAAGGCGTCCGGGGCACAATGGGGCAACTATATCAGATATATCGCGCCTGTACCCGCGAAAGTTACAAAGTGAAGCTTTTTACTTGCAACTGAGAATCATTCTCGATAAAGAATGTGCAGCAGGAGGTTTCATCATGATTGCTAAAACTATCGCTTCCCTTTCGATTCTCAGCCTTGCCGCCGCACAGGTATTTATCCCTGCCAAAGCAGCTGGCGCTGATAGCTTGGGCTACTTTCTGCGGCATGATTTTGTTGCCAACAAGGCATCTTATGGAGCCGATACGGTAGAGCCGGAGATGGTGAATGCGTGGGGAGTTGCCATTCGCCCGGCAGGCGCGGGCGGACATTTCTGGGTGGTGGCCGATAAAACCAGCTTTGAATATATCGGCGATGTTCGCCAGTCGCCGGATAAGAAATTGCGCACGCTCCACACCGATGCGCTGAAATATGTCACTCTACCGGTCGGGGGGGAAGAAAATGTGGCGACCGGCACGATTTTTCTCGACGGCAAGGATAGTTTTGTCATCACCCAGCCGGTGGAAGGGGTGGAGCCGATCACCGCACCGGCGAAATTCCTTTTTGCCAGTGACGGGGGGATCATTTCCGCCTGGACAGAGCGTAAAAGGCCGGACGGCGAGTTTGACCGCCCGGGCGAAGCTATCGCGGTGATCGACGAATCGCCGCAAGGCGCGCAGTTTTTTGGTCTGGCGGTCAATGAAAACTACAGCCGCATTTACGCCGCCGATTTTGGGGCACAACCCGGGATTCACGTCTATGACAACGCGTTCAAGCCGGTTAAGATAACGTTTGATATGCCGTTCGATGAAAACTGGAACGGAAAGGTAGATGCCGGTGAATACGCCCCATTTAACATTCAGGCGCTGAAAACACCGCAAGGCCAGACTCATCTGTTTGTTACTTATGCCAAAACCATGCTCTGTCCTAAAGAGGAGGCGGCTCAGGGAAATTGCCGGGAAGGCATGTTATTCGCCGGAGAGGAAGATACGACAAAGCCGGGTTATGGTAAATTGGCGGAATTTACCGAAGATGGAAAGCTGGTCGCGCATTGGGAAGATGGCGGCAAGCTGAGCGCCCCGTGGGGAGTGGCTTTTGCGCCCAGAGATTATGGTAAATACAGCGAGGCATTGCTGGTAGCAAATTTTGGCGATGGCACGATTGCCGCCTATGATAGTAAATCGCGGAATTTTATTGATTACCTGCGGGATGCAGGTGCAAAACCCATTGAAATTGATAAAATCTGGGGGCTGGCATTTGGCAACGGCCAAAGCCTTGGTGACAGCGATGCGCTATACTTTACCGCCGGCCCGGAAGACGAAACCGACGGGATTTTTGGAAGCCTGCGGCTCGTCACTGACGCAAAGTGAGGTTATTTACCGTATTCCTGTAGCGCCTTACGGATAGTCTCGAGTAACTTTTGATTATCGAAAGGTTTAATAAGATAATTCTTAGCTCCGGCCTGCCCCGCTTCTAAAATCCGCTCCTTATCCTGTAGCGCACTGATCATCACGACCGGTATTTTTTTAAACTGGGAGTGGCCGTGAATTTTTTTCAGGCATTCAATCCCGCTCAGACCCGGCATCACCCAGTCGAGCAAAACTAGCCGAATATGGGGGTTTAAGCCTAGCAGTCGCAAGGCTGCCGTTCCATCCACAGCCGCAATCACCTTGAAACCTGCCACTTCGAGCTGTTCTGTCAGCAGGTTGCGAATGACGGGATCATCATCGGCTACCAGAATTTCTGTTTTTGCCATGCGCCCTGTTTGTTTATTATTCTTGTTTTTATTCTGCCGAATCCGGGCCAGTCAATTAAACTTTTTAGCAGAACGTTTATTAATTATACACGATAAACCTTACCGTTTCCAGTAAAACCGGGCTGAGCCAGTTCCACGAATAATTCCGTTACATCTTCTGGCTTTGCGAGTGTAGAAGGGTCTTCGCCGGGGAAAGCCTGTGCCCGCAGGCGTGTGGCCACCACGCCGGGATCAATTAAATTAGTCCGAAGCTTAGTCTTCTCACATTCGGCGGCATAGGTGCGCACCAGCATTTCCAGCCCCGCCTTACTGACCGCATAAGCCCCCCAATAGGCGAATGCCGCCCTGGCCGCGCCGGAAGTCGTAAAAATACTGCGCCCGGCATCCGATTTCAAAAGCAACGGGTGAAATGCCCGAATCAACCGCCAGTTGGCTGTCAGGTTCACCTCCATGACGTTCTGCCACATTTTGTCCGTGGCGTGGTGCAGCGGCGTCAGATCGCCCAGAATCGCCGCATTGCCGACCAGCACATCCAGCTTGCCGAATTTCTCCAGCACCGCCACCGCAAGCTGTTCGATCTTCCCCGGCTCGGCAAGGTCGAACGCCACCAGCGTCGCATTATGGCCGCAAATGCCCCGGATCACGTCATCTGTTTCCTCAAGCGCCCCGACCGTGCGCCCGGCCAGCACCAGCGTTGCCCCCTCACGGGCGTATTGTGCCGCCACCGCCGCCCCGATGCCGTGCGAAGCGCCGGTAATCAGCGCGATTTTACCCTGAAGCCGCCCGGTCATCTCAGACCTCCGCCATGCCGGAGATCGACTCGCTGCGACAGGATTTCAGCCCTTTGCCGCGATCAGTCAGTTCCACCGGGTATTCTCCGGTAAAACAGGCATCGCAAAATTGCGGATGGGCATTGTCGCGCCCTGATTTTCCGGCGGCGCGATACAGCCCGTCCACTGAAATAAACGCCAGACTGTCCACTCCGATCAGCGCCGCCATCTCCGCCTCACTATGCTGCGCCGCCAGCAATTGCTCGCGCTCGGGCGTATCTACCCCGTAGTAGCAGGGATACGTGGTCGGCGGGCTGGCAATACGCATATGTACCTCGGTCGCTCCGGCTTCGCGCACCATTGCCACGATTTTTTTCGAGGTCGTCCCGCGCACGATACTGTCGTCCACCAGCACCACCCGCTTGCCCTTCAGCGTACCCTCATTGGCGTTATGCTTGAGCTTGACCCCGAGATGGCGTACCTGCTCGGTCGGCTCGATGAAGGTGCGCCCGACATAATGATTACGGATGATCCCCAACTCAAAGGGAATCCCCGCGCCTTCGGCAAACCCGAGCGCCGCCGGAACACCGGAATCGGGAACCGGCACGATAATATCGGCCTCAGCGGGGCTTTCCACCGCCAGTTCCCGGCCGATGCGCTTGCGCACCTCATAAACATTGAGATTTTCGCATAAGCTGTCGGGCCGGGAAAAATAAACATACTCAAAAATACAAAACCGGCTCTCAACTTTCGGGAAAGGATGGAAACTGTGCATGCCTTCGCGGTCAATTAAGATCATCTCACCCGGTTCGACATCACGCACCAGATCCGCCCCGATAATATCCAGCGCGCAACTCTCCGAAGCCAGCACCCAGGCCGCACCTAAGCGCCCCAGCACCAGCGGGCGCACGCCGAACGGGTCGCGCACGCCGATCATCCCGTGATCCGAGAGCGCCACCAGCGAATACGCCCCCTTGATCCGCGTCAGCGCGTCGGTGAAGCGCTCCATAAGCGTTTTCTCCCGGCTGACGGCGATCAGGTGAACGATCACCTCGGTATCGGATGTGGACTGGAACAGGCAGCCCCGATCTTTCAATTCGTTCCTGAGGGTGATCGAATTGGTCAGGTTGCCGTTATGGGCAATCGCCATGCCGCCGAAGGAATATTCGGCGAATAAAGGCTGAACGTTGCGCATCGCCACTTCGCCGGTGGTCGAGTAGCGGTTATGGCCGATGGCAAAAGCGCCCGGCAGGCGGTCAATCACCTCGGCGGAATTGAAATGATCCCCGACATGCCCCAGCGCCCGGTGAGCGTAGAACTGCTTGCCATCATGGCTGACGATTCCCGCCGCCTCCTGCCCGCGATGCTGGAGCGCATGCAGGCCCAGCGCCGTATGGGCGGCGGCGTCAGGATGGCCGAATATGCCGAACACGCCGCATTCCTCACGGAAACGGTCGAAAGGCGCTGTAGCGTCGTGCATCATAAGTGTTTTCTTATTACGTTCAAACGCCACTAAGGCTTCACACCGCACAAGCGGTGGGCTTGCAGTCGCAAGCCCGTCAATTCTAAACAGCCAAAGCCGGTTTAGAATTGAGCCGTCTCCCGGTAGCAGGCATGCGTG
>JAKFYP010000220.1 GCA_021730835.1 Alphaproteobacteria bacterium | reverse complement strand
GCGCAATCAGGAACACCGCAAGCAACACCGACGCATTCGCCCCAAGGAAAATCCGGATGTCGCGCTTCAGCCCGTGCAGGGTTGCCTCGTAGCGTTCAGCCCCTGCCATAAGCAATCGCCGGGAAAGATAGTTCAGCGTAGCATGATGGGTTTGCATTGCCTGCCGCACAAGAGGAACAAATGCCTCCTCATCCGGGCATTTGGAGCTGCATACGCGCACGATCAGGGAAGCGATGCGTTCGGCAATCTTTTCATCGAATAAGATCAGCTTTTCTGAGTAGCTCTTTTTCAGCACGGTCATGTTGCGCATGATTCCGGTCTGCATATCTGTATCGTAATAAGCGCGGATACTCTGGCGCACCTCCTGAGAAACATATTCCTTTGCCATCCGGGAAACCGCCTGCGGATTGGTGAAACTCACCATGAACAGCCCGGAGAAAATCAGCGCGCCGATGCCGCTGATGACCAGAATCCAGCGCCGGATACGGCGCTCAAAAAAGGAGAGCGCAGCTTTTCTAATAGCTGTTTGCATAAGGTTATTTCCGGCTGTCGTCCTTCTCCTTCGCAAAAAACGCTTCAAACGGGTTGAACATGGAGAAAACCTGCGAATACATTTCGACGTTCTTGCGGCTGATTTCCTCAAGCTGGCTCATCGGGTTATATTGCGTCCATGTGCGGTTCACATACTCGCGGATTTTCTCCTGATTGGTGACGAAGGATTCCATGCTGCTCTCAAGATAATGCGGGATCATCTCCGAGAGGCTGTCGTCATACATCTCGATGACGCGCTTGAGAAACCCGATCGGCAGCACGCTATGCGGGCCGGACATTTCCTGCTCGAAAATGATCTGGGTGAGAATCTGGCGGGTGAGGTCTTCGCCGGTTTTGGCGTCGCGCACCACGAAGGACGCGCCTTCCTTGACCATGGTGCGCACATCGTCAAGCGTGATATAAACGCTGGTCTGGGTATTATACAATCGCCGGTTGGCGTATTTTTTGATGATGATCGGCGTATCTTCGGCGCTTGATTTTTTCTGTGCCTGTGACATGGTATCCCCCGCAGTGGATGAAAATCCGACCACTCATACCATCCGCCCCCTGACGCCGCAACGCCTAACTCGCTTATGCAATATGACCGATTCACCTTACCAGCAGATGGCCCGCCAGTTCGTCGATATGTGGCAGGAGCAGTCGCAGGCGATGATGCAGGACGAGCGTTTCCTGGACACTATGCTGGAGATGTTTCGCTCCATGCCGCAGCCGGGGGCTTCCGGTGACGCCGCCGCATCTGCGGATGCTGCCGCTGCATCTGGGGATGGCGGCGATGGGATGGAGCGGCTCGCACGCCGCGTTGAGTTGCTGGAGCGCCGTATCGCGGAGTTGGAAAGGCAACTGGCCCGCCAGCGCGGCGAATCCGTTTCCTGAGCTTCCCTTTTCCGACGATGCCTTCCGGCGGGAAGTCCACGCGGAACTCAATGGCCGCATGCTGCGTTTTTGCGAGCAGGTGGAAGCCTATCGGGCCTGCGAGCTACCCCCGAAGCGCGTGCACCCCAAAGCAGTGGCGAAGCAGGGAAGCAGCCGGTTACGCTATCGCCCGGCGCGTGGGGAGCGTCGGGGCGCTCCTTTGCTGTTCATCCCGTCGCTGATCAATCCTTATTATGTGCTCGACCTGACGAAAAAACACAGCATGCTGTGTTATTTCGCCGCCGCCGGTTATCCTTCCTATATTGTGGACTGGGGGATTCCCGGCGCGGCAGAGAATGATTTTGACGCCGGGGACTATATCACCCGCTATCTCACCGCCTATGCCCGGCATATTACGGAAGCGCATGGCGAGCCGCCGGTGATTATCGGTCACTGCATGGGCGGCATGCTGGCGCTGGCACTGGCGGCGCTGGAGCCGGATTGCGCAAAAAAACTGGTATTGCTTGCTCCGCCGTGGGATTTCTCCCGGCTGGCCTTTCCGGGTCTGCATCCTTCCCGCTTTAACGGCGCGGCGCTCGAAGCATTGATTCAAGGCCGCCCCTATTTTTCAGGTGAGCAAGTACTGGCGCTGTTTTTCCTGCGCAATCCGCTGCTGTTTTATAAAAAAATGGAGCGGTTCGAGGGTATCCGTCGTGACACGGCGGCGCTGGCGCATTTCCTCGCCATCGAATCATGGGCCGGGGATGCCATCCCCCTGACACAGGGCGTCGCCCGTGATTGCTTCATCCGCTGGGGTCAGGAAAATACGGCGCTGCGCGGGCGCTGGCAGGTGGGTGGGGAGGCCATCCACCCGGCCATGATCGCACAGCAGAGTTTTTTGGTGATGCCGACGCATGATCGTATCGTCCCGGCGGAATCCTCGCGCCCGCTGGCCGCCGCCCTGCGCCGTTGCGACGTGCTGGAGCCGGAGTCCGGCCATATCGGCATGGTCGCGGGCACGCACGCCGAAACCACCCTGTGGCGAAAGCTGCTGGGATGGCTTGGTAACGGGCGAGGAGAAATTTAAACGGTCTGTCCCGGATAAGAGATTTGTTATCCTGAGATATATGAGAAAAAGCCGTTTAGGTGAGGCAGGATAAGCGGATGGGAGTATTTTAGCGGCGTTCGCATATATACAGCAAAAATGACACATTGTGAAACAGGCCGGTAAAAAAGAACCCTCCGCCCGCTTCTGCCGATGCGGATGAGTTGACAGGCTCCGCATTTATTCTGCTATATTTAGTCATGCAGGAGGCGCACACTACTATATGTAGTAGCAATCAATGCTCCGCAACTTACTCACCGGGTTTTCATGTCAATGTTTTTTTGTCCCCTATAACGACAAAAAAGACTGTACTCACCGGCGAGGGGGTTTAACATAGACAACCCGCACGGCAACATCAGCCGCTATCGGGGGAGAGCAAGGGAAGAGTCATGAATACCACTCAACGTTTTGACATTAAAACCGATCCGTCGCGTGACGCCAACCTGACCGATTTCGGCAAGGCCACGCTGAAAGACCGTTACCTACTGGACGGTGAGGATTTTCAGGGCATGTTCGCCCGCGTCGCCAGCGCCTATGCCGACGATGCCGGGCATGGTCAGCGGCTTTATGATTATATCAGTAATCTCTGGTTCATGCCCGCCACACCGATCTTATCCAACGGCGGAACCGAGCGCGGCATGCCGATTTCCTGTTTCCTCAACGAAACCGAGGACAGTCTGGAGGGCATCGTTGACTTATGGAATGAGAATGTCTGGCTGGCGGCACGCGGCGGCGGCATTGGCAGCTACTGGGGCAATCTGCGCTCCATCGGTGAGCGGGTGCGCGGCAACGGCAAGACCTCAGGGGTGATTCCCTTCATGCGCGTGCAGGATTCCCTGACGCTGGCGATTTCGCAAGGCTCGCTGCGGCGCGGCTCCTCGGCGGTCTATATGCCGATTGACCATCCCGAGATTGAGGAATTCATTGATATTCGCCGTCCGACCGGCGGCGATCCAAACCGCAAGACGCATAATATCCATCACGGCGTCGCCATTTCCGATGCGTTCATGCAGGCGGTCGAGGCCGGTGACGACTGGCATTTAAGAAGCCCCAAGGATGGCCATGTGGCGCATACCGTGCGCGCCCGCGACCTGTGGATCAAGCTGCTGACCGCCCGCGTGGAAACCGGCGAGCCATACCTGCTGTTCATTGATAACGTCAACCGGGCAATTCCTGAGCATCACCGCAAACTCGGTCTGCTGGTCAAGACCTCCAACCTGTGCAGCGAAATCACCCTGCCGACCGGCTTCGACCATTTGGGAAAAAGCCGTACCGCCGTATGCTGCCTGTCCTCGCTCAACCTTGAGACATGGGACGAATGGGCCGTGCATCCGCGCTTTATCGAAGACGTGATGCGCTTCCTCGATAACGTGCTGACCGGCTTCATCGACAGCGCGCCGGAATCCATGCACCGCGCCGTCTATTCGGCCATGCGCGAGCGCTCGGTCGGCCTTGGCGTCATGGGTTTCCATTCTTTCCTGCAGGCGCGCAACGTCCCGTTTGAGTCGGTGATGGCAAAGGTCTGGAACAACAAGATGTTCAACCATATTCAGCAGCGCGTGGACAAGGCTTCCATCGTGCTGGCGGTGGAGCGCGGCCCCTGCCCGGATGCCGCCGAGATCGGCATGATGGAGCGCTTCTCCAACAAGATGGCCATTGCCCCGACGGCTTCCATCTCCATTATCGCGGGCAATTCCTCGCCGGGCATTGAGCCTTACGCCGCCAATGTTTTTACCCAGAAAACGCTCTCCGGCTCCTTCGTGGTGCGCAACAAACACCTGAAAATCCTGCTGGCGGAAAAAGGCAAGGATAACGACGACGTATGGAGCACCATCGCCACCAATGAAGGCTCCGTCGCGCATCTGGACTTCCTCACCGAGGACGAGAAGGAAATCTTCCGCACGGCGCAGGAGATTGACCAGCGCTGGATCGTCGAGCATGCCGCCGACCGCACGCCCTATATTTCTCAGGCGCAGTCGGTCAATCTGTTCATCCCGCCGAATATCCATAAGCGCGACCTGCATTTGCTGCATTTCATGGCGTGGAAAAAAGGCGTCAAAAGCTTGTATTACTGCCGCTCCTCCTCATTGCAGCGGGCGGATAAAGTCTCGCGCAAGGTCGGCGAGGTGCAACTGGAAATGTCGCTGGTTAAAAAACGCGAAGACCGCCCGCCGCTACCCACCATCGGTCAGGAAGATTATGAGGAATGCCTGGCGTGTCAGTGAAGGGGGATGGCGGATAGTTTGGGTAATTATTACACGACTTCGCTCCCCCCTTGAGGGGGAGCAGGCGATTGACCGGCGTGACCGGTCAGAGCCGTGGGGGGGGTCTTTTCCCTCCCCGTTCTGAGCGCGCCCTATGGGCTTGTCAGTCGCGTGATCGTTCCTGATACAGGTCATAGCCAGCAGGAAGAACGGTTCTTTTGTCTTGGCCGCGTTAATGGTAAAATCATGACGGTTCGCTTTACTTTGCGTGGAAACGTCATCCGCATTTTTGG
>JAKFYP010000024.1 GCA_021730835.1 Alphaproteobacteria bacterium | reverse complement strand
TATTACGTTCAAACGCCACTAAGGCTTCACACCGCACAAGCGGTGGGCTTGCAGTCGCAAGCCCGTCAATTCTAAACAGCCAAAGCCGGTTTAGAATTGAGCCGTCTCCCGGTAGCAGGCATGCGTGTTGCCTCTATAGGCCAAGTCCGGGGAGAATACAAACCTGTTTTAGTTATCCCATGATCATGCCGCCCTGTGGCTGGTGGGCGGTCTGGAGCATCAGGTTCTCTTTTGCTTTCTGCAGACCGGTGGCAATAGCCTTGCTAACAGCGCTGTTTAACATGGGGGGAGCGGATTTATCCTGTTCTTTCCAGCGATTCTCGAGCATGCTCTGGGCATCGCGCTCGGCCCGCCCGGCTGCGGCAATAGAGCCGGGATCACCAAGTGTCTCCTGCACCATTTTCGCTCCTGATGCTTTGGCCATCGCTTCCCAGAAGGGCCGTAATACTTCTGAATCCGGCTGTTCTGGCAACACAATTTTCTCAAAGGCCCGGTCTGGGTCGGCTCTTAAAGTTAAAAAGCCCAAACTTCTCTCCCTTTTCCGGAGATGTCCCTTGTTTTAACGGTTTAACCCGACTATAAGGGCCATGCTGACTGCGGTATATCGCCGATGGGCCTTGATGTTTGTGGATGGGTGTTCGCGGTTTTTAAAAAAAGCGGTTGGAGATAGATAATAATGAAAGGAAAGCTATATGTTTAATATCGTAAAGAAATCAATTGAATGGGATGGCCGCACACTAACAATGGAAACCGGTCGTTTCGCCCGTCAGGCTGACGGGGCGGTGCTGGTCACCTACGGAGACACCACCGTGCTTTGCACTGCCGTCGCCGCCAAGCAACCCAAGCCGGATATCGACTTTTTCCCGCTGACGGTGAATTATCAGGAAAAAACCTTCGCAGCCGGGAAAATCCCCGGCGGGTTCTTCAAGCGCGAAGGCCGCCCCAGCGAAAAAGAAACCCTCACCTCGCGCCTGATCGACCGCCCGATCCGCCCGCTATTCCCCTCGGCATTCAAGAATGAAACGCAGGTGATCTGCACGCTGCTCGCCCACGATCAGCAGAACGATCCTGATATCGTTGCGCTGATTGGCGCATCGGCGGCGCTGACTATTTCCGGCATTCCCTTCATGGGGCCGATTGCCGGGGCGCGGGTCGCTTATATTGACGGTGAGTATGTGCTGAACCCGACGCGTGACGAACTGCCCGACAGCCAGCTCGACCTCGTGGTTGCCGGTACGCAATCCTCCGTTCTGATGGTCGAATCCGAAGCGGCGGAACTGCCCGAAGATGTGATGCTTGGCGCGGTGATGTTCGGCCATCGTGAGATGCAGCCAGTCATCGACCTGATCATCGCGCTGGCGGAATCCGCCGCCAATGAGCCATGGGAGCTGCATGAATACCCGCATGCTGAAGTACTGAAAAAAGACGCGGCAGCACTGGCGGAGCATGGATTCCGCGATGCCTACGCGATTAAAGGCAAGCAGGAGCGGGCTAACCGTCTGGCGGAAATTCGCTCGGAAGTTTCGGAAAAACTACTGCATGGCGAAGTGCATTCAGCGGTGCAGGTTTCCAGTACGCTGAAAAAGCTGGAAGCCAAAATCGTGCGTACCGATCTGGTGAAATCGCAAAAGCGTATTGACGGGCGCGGCCCTGCCGATGTGCGCCAGATTCTTGCCGAAGTAGGCGTGCTGCCGCGAGTGCATGGCTCTTCCCTTTTTACCCGGGGTGAGACGCAAGCACTGGTCGTCACCACGCTCGGCACGTCGCAGGATCAGCAGATCATTGACGCGCTGGAAGGCGAATATAAAGAAAGCTTCCTGCTGCATTACAACTTCCCGCCCTACTCGGTCGGCGAAGCTTCGTTCCTCAAAGCGCCGGGTCGCCGCGAAATCGGCCACGGCAAGCTGGCGTGGCGCGCCGTGCGCTCCCTGCTGCCCAAAGGCGATGAATTTCCCTACACCATCCGCATTGTCTCAGAGATCACCGAATCTAACGGTTCTTCTTCGATGGCGACGGTCTGCGGTGCTTCGCTTTCCATGATGGATGCGGGCGTGCCGCTCAAGCGCCCGGTTGCCGGGATTGCGATGGGGCTGATCAAGGAAGGCAAAGACTTTATTGTGCTCTCCGATATCATGGGCGATGAAGACCATCTCGGTGATATGGATTTCAAGGTAGCCGGGACGGACAAAGGGATTACCGCCCTGCAAATGGATATCAAGATAGACGGCATCACCGAGGAGATTATGCAGGTGGCGCTCAATCAGGCACATGATGGCCGCAAGCATATTCTCGGTGAGATGGCCAAGGCCCTCAGCGAAGCGCGGGGGGATGTCAACCAGAATGCGCCGCGTATTACCACCATCCATATCCCCAAGGATAAAATCCGCGAGGTTATCGGCACGGGTGGTAAGGTCATCCGCGAAATCTGCGAAGCGACCGGCGCGAAAATTGACATTGAGGACGATGGCACGGTGCATGTGGCGGCGGTTGATCAATCGCAGGCCGACGCGGCGCTGGCATGGATCGCCGGTATCGTCGAAGAGCCGGAGCCGGGTAAAATCTATCGCGGCAAAGTGGTCAGCATCGTTGATTTTGGCGCGTTCATCAATTTCATGGGCGCACGCGATGGGCTGGTGCATGTCTCCGAGATTACCGGCGAGCGCATCCCCAGTGTCCGCGATGTGCTGAGTGAGGGTGATGAGGTCTACGTTAAGCTGATCGAGGTTGATCAGCGCGGCAAATGCCGCCTGTCCATGCGTATGGTGGATCAGGAAACCGGTGAGGAAATCGAAGGCATTGAGCCGCCGGAACGCTCGGCGCCACGCAGCCGGGATCGTGACCGTGACCGGAGTGATCGTGGAGAACGCCCGGAGCGCGGCGACCGTGACGGCGACAGTGAAGAGCGCGGTGGACGCCGCCGCCGCCGCAACGGATAAGCAGAAGGGTTTAGTGGTCAGAGTCCGGAGTTTAGTGTTTTTTACTGGACTCCGGACTCAAGACCCCGAACTCAAGACTCTTAACTCATTAACACGATGTCCCTCCTCACCCCGCCCTATAACGAAAAGAAAGTGCTGCTGCATTCCTGCTGTGCGCCATGTTCCGGCCCGCTGATCGAGAAAATGCACGACGCCGGGATTAAACTGACAATCTTTTTCTACAATCCCAATATCCATCCCAAAAAGGAATACGAGTTACGCAAGCAGGAGAACATCCGCTATGCGGAGAAACTTGGCATACCGTTTGTTGACGCCGATTACGATGTGATTGAATGGTTCCACCGGGCCAAAGGTATGGAGCATGAACCGGAGCGCGGTATCCGCTGTACTATGTGCTTTGATATGCGCTTTATCCGCACGGCGCTTTATGCCCATGAGCACGGATTTAAGGTATTCACTTCGTCGCTGGGCATTTCGCGCTGGAAGAATATGGATCAGATCAATGATTGCGGCACACGGGCGGCGGAACATTACCCGGATGTCACCTACTGGACATTTAACTGGCGCAAGGAGGGTGGCGCGGCGCGGATGTATGAGTTGGCAAAAGAAGAAACCTTCTACCAGCAGCAATATTGCGGTTGTATATACAGCTTGCGCGACAGCAATATCTGGCGCGAAGCACAGGGCCGCGAGAAAATCGCCATCGGCGAAACCTTCTATGAGAAGAAGCTCGAAGAAGCGTATCAGATCTGAATCCCGGCATCCGGTTAATTACGCCGGTAGAGATTCATATCTTCAATATAAATCGTATCCTTGATCCCGTCGGTTGTCGGGTAAGCGGCAAAATGGATCCCGTCTACATGTCCGCCCGGCTCCGTCAGTTGCAGACCCGTCAGGCGCAACACCTCCCTACGATCCACCCAGACCTGTAATTCAGCGTTGGAAGCGCGTGTATCATTCATACGCACACGCTGCGTCAGTTCCACCCATCTGTTGGCAGGTATTTTCGGAGTGAGCGGGTACATTTGCCCATATTGGCCCGGCTGATGCTGATAGTTGAGTTCCAGCACCAGACGGTTATCCGGCAACACCTGATAAGGGCTGCTGAACCCCTGACCTCTTTTGGGATCGGCCGGACGTCGTTTCAAGTTCGGACAGTCGCGGTTGCAAAGCCCGGGCAACTTGATACGCCCTTTCATCTCCGGTAACCAGACATAATATGTCAGTACCGCTTCTCTGCCGCTTCCTGCAATATGGCTGCGCCATTCCGCTCCCCCGTCGGGGCCACGTCTGCCGTTCATATCCACTCGCAGCGCCCGGCCTCCGCGATTGCGGCCGGAGCTTAGCGTTACCCTGCCGTTTCCGTAAAAATCATGTTCTCTGGAATAGGGAAACAGATCAGTCGCATCGCTGGAACCGTTAATAGTTCGGCCGCTGTGATTGAATGTCTCGTAATTGAAATGCCAGCCGATCGTCGAGAAAGTAAAGTTTGGCCGGATAAAGGCAGGCAGCGTCGGAAGCGAGACCGGCACGATCGCGCTTACCGTATCTGCCGTCCCCCTTCCCTGAACCGGCTGCGGGTTATTCAGGTAATCAAAAGACGGGTTGGAAAGCAGTTGCGATACATTGGGGCTTGGCGTGGACTGGGTATCCAGATAATCAATGAGGCTCCGATCACGCAATGTGGACGGGGTATTCGGATCGGGCTGCAATTTTTTCACCATGTAATCCCGCACATTACGATTTTTCTCGGCCACCGGGTCAATCGGATTGGTCAGCAACTGGTTGGGATTGGGGATATACATCGTGCCCGGCGTTGTTCGCGTATTAGGGTAGATATAACGATGCACCCCCGCAGCAGGGTCTCGATCCGAGACATCCAGATCCAGCCGGTCATCATCTATCGGTGGGGCGGCATATAGAGTGGCGGGAGATGTGGTGGTCAGCGCTATTACACTGACAAGCAACAATGATTTGAAAAGGCCGGAAGTAAAATATATTCTCATCGTGTTACCGGAAAGAGAGTTGTTGAATAAATATAATGGCGAATACCAGTCTGTCTTTTAAAAGACTACATCTAATTT
>JAKFYP010000219.1 GCA_021730835.1 Alphaproteobacteria bacterium | reverse complement strand
TGCCAGTCTGCTGGACGGGGCGGGGGAGGCGGAATCCGCTGCCGCGCCGGTTGCCGCCGCGCCGGTGAATATGTTGCAGGGGATGCTGGCTATTCAGGAGATTTCCGACCACGAGGCGGCGCGCAAAAAGGCGGTGCGAGCGGGTAATAACGTACTGGATACGCTGGAAGATTTGCGTATTTCGATCCTGCTTGGGGAAATACCGATGGAACGTCTGCTGCGGTTGCGCGGGCGGATGGAAGAGTTGATGAAACAGGTTCCCGAAGGTAAAATCCGCGATATTATGAACGAAATTGCCGTGCGCGCCGCCGTTGAACTGGCAAAATTCGAGGGGGATGGGGAATAATAGAAAAATGTTTCCTGATTGCCCCGTATGTTTCGCTCTCTCTTGAGGGGGAGCGGTGGGGGGCAGATAGGAAACATCCCCCCCACCGAATCGCCTTCGGATTGCATCCTCGGCTCTTCGACTCCCCCTCAAGGGGGGAGTGGTGGTGGCTCAAACAACACACGTCCGCGGCGGGCGATAATCACTTCCATCAACCCTGGGAAAAGGCGGGCGAAAGTGCCGTGTAGTAGAAAGATGCGTTCGCCGATTAATTTGCCATAGCCCTGTTTGCGCAGCTGCGATTTGAGGAAGGCCAGAGCCGTGGCATCGCTGTCGATGAAGTAATAGTTGGCGTCGATACAAAAATCCTTCGTACGCTCGGATTGTATGGCCGCTTCCATGCGGCGGATGGTGTCCAGAAAAATGAGGGGCGAACCGGCACATAGCTCGCCGGTCTCGGCATGGCGATACATGCCGCCGCCGGAGAAGCCGTCAACGATGGTGAGCCGCAACCCGTCCTGGCGCGGGTCGGCGGTCAGCACCTCGATGTAGCGCTCCAGGTAGGCTTCGATGACCTCGTGCTTGGCGATACTGTGCGGTTGCAACAGTGGCGGTTTTCGGGAATTTGACCAGTTATAGGGTTTGTGTGACAAAATATTTACTCCTGATTTATTGGGGAATCGAAGGGGCAGCAATGCAGACGGGACAATGCCCGGCTCATGCAACACACGGCTTCGAGGAAAGGTTACGAACTGAGGGCGAGATTCATCTGCGCGCCGGTGGGAACGCCGTCCCAGGTCTTGCCTTGGAATTCCCGGCCATTGGCGTGCTTAGAGCGCTTTACGCCGTCCGCACCCCATGCGCCCCACTGCTTGAAGAAGAACGCCGTACCGGCGGCGATGCATTGACTGGCGATACCTTCCACCCATTCCGGCTTCATGGGGCGGGCCTTCGTGCCAGATTCTCCGCCGACGATTACCCAGTGAATGTTGGTAAGGTCGAATATACCCAAATCTTCCAGTAGCGGCTCAACGGAGAGAAAACGTGTAGCGGCATTGATCCGGCGCAGTATATCGATGCGCGGCAGACCGTATTTTTTATCTTCCACTGATACGCCCAGCCATGCATTGGCGGGAACTGCGCGTTGCTGAAAATATTCCTCTGCCTTTTCCGGCCGCTTGGTGAGTATTTGATAGGTATGATGCGGTGTCTGCCGGATAACGTCAAAGACCTGATCCAGATAATCGAAGGGAATGTCCTCATGGAACAGGTCACTCATGGAATTGACGAAATAGGTGGTGGGCTTCTTCCGCTTGAGCGGTTGCGTCAGTCGGTCGGGGTGGAGCTGAAGCTTAAAGCCGTTCTCGTAGCCCGGCGCGCCCATCGCCTGGAGACGCTCAGCCATCACCTCGGCGTAGCAATGCTTGCAGCCGGGCGAGATTTTCGTGCAGCCCGTCGCTGGGTTCCAGGTGAATTCCGTCCATTCGATGTTGGATTTGGTCGACATGTGCTTATCGATAACATGTCCCGGCGAAAATGTCCGCTCTCGAAAAGCGGCGTCATTCGCAAATAGATCAATTGTTTCTGCCATCGGCGTTCCTTGAATATGAAATAAAAAGGCAGCCCTATGGCCGCTATTTTACCATCTCATGGAAGTGGATGCCCCGGAAGTGCCTAAATTAACTCTTTTAGCTCTACTTCCAGTGCACAGGCGATCTTGAGTAATTCGTCCAGGCCGATCTCGTTCTTTCCCAACTCGTAATGGTCGAGCAGCAATTCCGATAGGCCGGTGAGGCGGGCGAGTTTCCGCAGCGGTAATTTCTGCTGGGCGCGGCGCCGGTGGATATTCTGCCCGATGGTGAAGCGCCAGTGGCGCAGAAGATGGGTGCTATATTGCATGGTTTTCTCCTCTTATTGCGGGAGACACACCACATAGACATAAACACAATAATATCAATATGTTAATACGATGAACGGCTTGGAAAGGCGCAGAACACCAAACCTAGTATGTCAAGTTTTTTTGCTACAAAACTTGACATGCTGCCTCTAAAAATGCATAATTTAGAATATGAAAGCAGAATCCTCACATCCCGCGTTTTCGCGCCAGACTGCGGCGCTGGTTCGCCATCGCATAGAAAGCGGCGGGGAGCGCTTGTGGCGTTTTGAGGATTTCCGCGATCAGCCTTTTCCGGCCGTTGCCCAGGCATTGTCGCGCCTGGCGCGGGAGGGGAAGATCGAGCGGCTGAGCAAGGGAACCTATTACCATACACGCCAGACCGCATTCGGCAAAAGCCAGCCCAACCCCACTGCGGTGCAGAGGCTGGCAGCCAGCGGCGCGCGCTTATTCCCGGCGGGCATTGCCGCGGCCAATCTTCTGGGCTTTACCACGCAGAACGCCAGGCGGAGCGAAATGGCGACCAATGCCTCCAGTGTACCGCGCAAACTTATCGGGAAGGACGCCGTGGTTCACACGCGCAGGCCGGAAGCATGGGCTGATCTCTCCGAGACCGATGCCGCGCTGCTGGATTTTCTGCGTCGGGGCGGAAGAACCGGCGAGCTGTCGTCGCAGGAAACCATCAGGAAGACATTGGCGCTTCTTGCAGAGCAAGGGCGGTATCAGCGCCTTGTGCAGGTGGCGGAGACCGAACCGCCGCGCGTTCGCGCGCTTCTGGGCGCGCTGGGGGAAGAGCTTGGCAGGGATGTCGGTACGCTCGATGCATTGCGCGCATCGCTAAATTCCTTGTCACGATTCGACTTCGGGCTTTACAGTGCATTGCCGAATGCGCGCGTGTGGTATGCAAAGAAACGATTCTGATCTATGAAACTTTTGGAACATCCGGATTTTGAACAGGCCATCGTCCGCGCAGCGCAGCATTTTAAGAGCCGTGGCCTTCGCGCGGCGCTGATCGAGAAAGATTATTACGTCACGGAAGCGCTGCGCGCGCTGGTGCAGGAAGCGGGCGACAAGGTGATCTTCAAGGGAGGAACCAGCCTCTCCAAAGGATGGAACCTGATTGAGCGGTTTTCGGAAGACATCGACATCTTCCTCGATCCGCAGGCCTATTCCCCGCCGCTCGGCACCAATGCCGTCGACCGCCATCTCAAGAAGCTGCGCGATGCAGTGGCGGCGGTTCCGCTGACCTTCTTGAAGGATGAGAGCAAAACCTTCGGCGGATTTGGCCGCAACGATCTTTTCAGCTACACGCAGCTATTCGCGGCGGCGGGCGAACTTGCGCCGAATGTGCTGCTGGAATCCGGTATTGCGAGCGGGCGGGAGCCGACGGTGACGGTTGAGTTGCAATCCTTCCTCGCACAATTTCTAAAAGAGACTGGAACCTCGCTGGGCGCATCGGATGAGGGGACGTTCCGGATGCGGTTGCTGCATTTCCGGCGGACGTTTGTCGAGAAGCTGTTCGCCATCCATAAGAGAATCGAAATGTGGAAAAAGGACGGCACGGAGGTCGGCGGGCAAACGCGCCACTATTACGACCTGTACCACCTGGCCGGGCGCGATGAGGTGCGCCGGATGCTGCAATCGGAAGAATACGGGCAGATCAAAATGGACTACGACCGCGTCACCCGCCAATATTTCCCCACCTATTACTGCTATCCGGAGGGGATGGTCTTTGCGAAAAGCGAGGCGCTTTTCCCGACGCCGGAGATATCGCGCATGATAGAATCCGAATACGAGCGACAGTGCGGAAAGCTCTGTTACACGCGCTATCCGTCATGGGCGGAGGTACTGGCACGGTTCGACGAGCTGCGCGATCTCTTATAGAAGAAGCGTATTGGAGGCGGTTCATTTTTTCTCGTATTTGGGTACTATTAGTACCGGTATAGCGGTTAAAATAAACCGCGCGCCCTTTCTCTCCCCAGTACCGTATATGCTACTGCATATATTTCGGCGCAGATATATGCCGTAGCATATATCGCTTAGGGCATATCCAGCACTTCGATGCGGAAGTCTACGGTCGGGTCTAGATGGTCGGCGTAGGTTTCCGCCCAGGCCAGAAATTCGGCGCGGTCGGCGGTTCCGGCGTAATCGGTGTGCTGCATGGCGGCGACATAGGCGCGGATGCGCTGGCTCATTTCCCAGCTTGCCAGCTCTTTTTTCAGCCGGTGAACACGCTCTTTTTCTTTATTGCGATCCTGGCTGGTGGCGCGTCTTTTCCTGGCGATCCGCAGCAATTCTTCCGCCGATTTGTCCAGCACCACCTGTTCCAGCCCGCTGCCGGTCAACGGCGGCAGTGACCGCTTTTTCATTTTATGACCATGCGCGGATTTCGCCCAATAGCCGCGGGGAGGAAGGGGAATCTGCATGCGCCTGCATATCTTCGCCAGGCCGACCGTCCGACATGCAGTATTTCCTGGAAAGCTGGAGGATCGGCGTTTTCCACACTTCGTTGTAAAGTGCTTCCCGGTGCAGAATAACTCGCTCGTGTTTCTTCATAAGGCCATTCTTCATTGAAGTGTGGCAACATCAAGTGGATTGTTGTAGAATGCGATAATACGTTTTATAAATCAAGGATTCAAACAGGTCTATGTGGATTCGAATAACAGCCGCCTGGAAAATCACTTGAACTGCACCCCATTGTTCGACCAGCATCCGGGGTAAATTAAGGTCCAGGTCATTCCCCCTGCCATCATCATAAACTTACCACTGATGGTTGTGGTTGCGCCGGTGGGTATGTGGGTAACGGCGGGCGGCGGATGCCCACGTCACGC
>JAKFYP010000106.1 GCA_021730835.1 Alphaproteobacteria bacterium | reverse complement strand
TTCCGCCACAGCCAGACACAGATTGCCGCAGATATGGCGCGTTCTATTGAGCGTGCGAGGAGGAATCTATGACCTAGCAAATGCCAGCAGCGGCTCATAATTGCCGCCGTCTGCTTCACGCAGGGCGGCGATATAGCGCGAGCGGATTTCATCTGGCTTGGTGAGGTCGGAGTTGCCACCCCAACTAAGTTTTTCGCCGCCGAACTTGGCAACGATAACATCCGCGCACATACGGGCGTGCCTGCCGTTACCGTTGGGGAACAAGTGAATCTTCACCAGCCGATGGTGAAAAATCACGGCCAAGTCGCTGATGGGATAGGTTTTGTGTTCCAGCCAATACTGAGCATCACCAAGCAGCTGGCGCAGTTCGGTGTCTTTAAGGCGCACCTATCCCGTTTACGGATTTGCATGAAAACCGTATCTTAAAGATTATTTTACTCCTGATTAGACGATACCAAGACCCGTTAAATCACGGATTGATTTTCCATCGAGCACATTCGCAATTGCATTTCGCACCTCCACCATTGTTTTGCGTATCTCGCACGCATTCTCATCGGGGCAATCATCGCACTTCTGATACGCCGTAACACTGGCGCACCGGATGGGTGCTAGAGGGCCATCAATCATGCGGATTAAATCACCCACCATGATTTCCGATGAAGGCTTGGCTAAGAAATATCCGCCAAAAATCCCACGCTTACTATCCACCAACCCCTGGTGCCGAAGCTGTTGCAGAATGTTATCGAGAAACTTCTGCGGAACGTCGGCAGCCTGAGCGATGGATTTACTCGCGAGCATTTTTTTCTCGTTTCTTGCCATCACCATCAGCGCCCTTAACGCATATTTGGCTTTCATGGAAATTATATAGGATAAGGTTGGTGGGGTATAGAGTTGATGCAAAGCTAGCAGGTAGCGGCATCACTCATCACACTGTAGTATATATCTATTTTTATTTGGTAACGTGTTTGATCAGTTTAGGCTGCTTCGGAAGGACGATAACCCTGTCGCTTGGCGATGAGGTCTTTTTTTCGCCATCCCGCTGAAAGGGGCTGGTCACATTACGCTTGTGATTCTGCACATCTTCGTAAATCAGTTCTTCGGGATCAACCCTCACGCGGGTTGGATGCCGCCAGCATTCCGATTGCTGGATTTCAGCCAGCGAGCATCCCTTGCAATAGACCTCTGAGACCATTGCATCACTCGAAAACACCGCTATTTTCGTCAATTGCGAGGAGCCGAAGGCGACGAAGCAATCCAGCGAAAACAAAAATTTATTTTGACTGGATTGCTTCCCCTTCGCTACGCTCAGGGTCAGGGTCGCAATGACGAGTGATGCAATGGTCTCATAGTGACTTCCGTACTGGCTGCTGTTATTACATTTTTCGAGGTAAAAGCGGAAACGTGCGCAGGGATGCTGTGTTATATAAAAGATGAGCATCCCACAAATGGATGCTCATGCGGCGTACTGCCTTTATGCGCAAGCATAAAGTTAATTAGCTGTAGAGGCTTATGAAACGAGACATGACGCTTGACGCATTACATCAGGAGCATACACCGGAGGGAGTGCGGGTGCGGATTAACGGTAAGCCGCCGCTGGCACGACTGCACTTACGTGATGCGGTGCTGGGCGGTATGGACGGCTGCATCACCACCTTCGCCATCATTGCGGGCTCATCGGGTGCGAGCCTTCCCGGCCTGATCGTCATTATCCTCGGTTTTTCCAATCTGGTCGCAGATGGACTTAGCATGGCGATCGGCAATTATCTGGGCGTGAAAAGCGAGCGCGAGCAACTGCAAGCGGCATACCGGGAAGAACAGGAACATATTGACCTGATCCCTGAAGGAGAGAAAGAGGAAATCCGCCAGATATTCCGTGGCAAAGGTTTCGAGGGTGAGCCATTGGAGCGTATTGTGGAAACGGTGACCAGCAACCGTAACTGGTGGGTGGATGTCATGATCCGCGAGGAATGGGGTCTGTCGCCCATATCCATCAAGCCACTCCATGCGGCGCTGGTGACCTTCTTCGCTTTCGTTGCGGTCGGCATCGTTCCTCTCTTTCCCTATCTGCTGTTTACCTTCGACAATGCCGCGTCTGGTTTCGCCACAAGCTGCGTGGCGACGGCGCTGGCCTTCGTCGCCATCGGCATAGGCCGGGCGAAGATGACGCGAGCGTCAACCCGGCGCTGCATGCTGGAAACCTTCCTCGCGGGCGGCATTGCAGCGTCGGCAGCCTATGGCATCGGCCACGGGCTGAAGGAGTGGCTAATGTAATGACAGGATTGACCACCCGGCAAGCACAAGCGCTTTTAGTCGAACACGGCCCCAACGCTCTGCCGGGGACCCGTTCTCCGTCGCTGGCCTTCTTGTTTTTCAAGCAGTTCCTGAATCCGCTGATTTATATCCTCCTGCTGGCGGCGGTGGTATCCCTTTTCCTGAGTGATATTAAGGACACCGTCTTCATCGGCGTAGTGCTGCTGATTAACGGCATCATCGGCGCGGTGCAGGAATATTCGGCAGGAAGAGCAGCGGCGGCGCTCAAAAAACTGGAACAGCCACATGCTACCGTGATCCGCGACGGAATGCAGCAGGAAATCGACGCATGCCATCTTGTGCCCGGCGACCTGATGTTGCTGGAAGCGGGCAGCCGCGTTCCCGCCGATCTGAAATTATTGGGATGCACCGATCTCCAATGCGACGAGTCGCTGCTGACCGGGGAATCCATGCCGGTGAAAAAGGCGAAGGATACGGCCTGTTTCGCCGGAAGTGTGGTGACGCGTGGGCGCGGACAGGGCATTGTCACTGCCACCGGACTTCGCATGGAGATTGGCCGGATCGCGGAACAGATCGCCAAACGCTCGATTTCCGAACCACCGCTGATGATCCGCATGAAGCGTTTCACGCGCAATATCGCCGTTGTTGTCGGTGTCGCTATCGCCGTGCTGGTTTCCATCGGCGGCTTGCGCGGCATGGAGATCAAGGAACTGTTCATGATGTCAGTGGGGCTGACGGTGAGTGCCATACCGGAAGGTCTGCCCATCGCCATTTCCGTGGCGTTGGCCATCGCCATGCGGCGTATGGCTAAGGTGAACGTCATTTCCCGGCACATGCCAGCCGTGGAGTCGCTTGGCTCCTGCACCATGATTGCCACCGATAAAACCGGCACGCTGACGATGAACGAACTTACCGTCACCGACATAATGTTGCCGGACGGCTCGGAGCTAACCTGTGATACCGGCCACGATATCGCCGCTTGCCGAATCCGGGAAAACGGAGCGGAAGCCGGTATCCGTGCGTTTCGGCTGTTTCGTGCTGCGGCGCTGCCAAATGAGGGCCGTCTGTTGCGCGAGGCGGATGGCTTACGCTGCATGGGCGATACGGTTGACGTGGCGCTGCTGGCCGCCGCGCATAAGGGTGGCGTGCGCCGGGAGGAAATTCAGGAGGATTATCCGCTGGTATCACGCATTCCCTATGAGCCTGATCTGAAATATGCCGCTTCCTTCCATGAGAGCGAGAACGCCGTGCACATCTTTGTGAAGGGCGCGCCGGAAGCGCTGATCGCCATGTGTGACCGCATGGATGTGGCCGGAAATGATGTCCCTGTAGACGCGGGTGCGCTCACAGAACAGAAAGAGGTGCTTACCTCTCAGGGCCTGCGCGTTCTGGCCTTCGCGGAAGGCACAATAGGAACGGCAGCAGAAGGCGGGTACGGCCACCATCATCTTGTCAATCTGACCTTCCTCGGCATGGCGGGAATGCAAGACCCTATCCGCCCGGAAGTGCCGCAAGCTATCAAGGATTGCCGCGATGCCGGGATCGAGGTGGCGATGGTCACCGGTGACGATCCGAAGACAGCCACCGTCATCGCCCGCCATGCAGGTCTGGAAGTGGATGGATCTCAGGTGGTGACTGGCGTGGACGTGTGTCAGGCCGAAGAACAGGGCGAAGCGGCGCTTGATCAACTCACACGGAATGCGCGTATCTATGCCCGTGTGGAACCGACACAGAAGCTGGCGATTGTTTTGTCGCTGGCGCGTAATGGCCATTTCGTGGCCGTCACCGGCGATGGAGTGAATGACGCGCCCGCACTCAAACACGCCCATGTCGGAGTGGCGATGGGCAGGAAGGGCACGGATGTGGCTAAGGAAAGCGCCGATATCATTCTCACCGATGACAATTTTTCCTCCATTGTGGCAGGTATCCGCGAGGGGCGCGTGGCCTACGCCAATATCCGCAAGGTGATTTTTATGCTGACGTCTACCGGCGCGGCGGAGGTAGTGCTGTTTCTGCTTGCTATGCTGATCGGCACGCCGATGCCGCTCTTCGCCGTGCAGCTCCTGTGGCTCAACCTCGTCACCAACGGCATTCAGGACGTGGCGCTTGCGTGTGAGCAAGCCGAAGGCGACGAACTGCGCTACAAGCCACGTAAGCCCAAAGAGCCGATCTTCGACCGTGTGATGCTCAGGCGCATTCTGCATTCCACCGCTGTAATGGGCGGCGGCGGTTTTTTGCTGTTCTGGTGGCTGCTTGAGCAGGGCTATGCAGAAGACGAAGCGCGTAATCTTCTCCTGCTGCTCTTCGTACTCTTCGAGAATTTTCAGTGTTTTAACAGCCGTTCGGAGCATCATTCGGTGTTTCACCAGCGCTTTCTGGCTAATCCGTTTCTGATCTTCTCCGTCATTGCTGCGCAGGCGTTGCACATCGCCGCTATGCATATTCCCGGCGTCTCGCATGCACTGCGCATCGCACCGGTCTCACCTGCGGAATGGGTCTGGCTGCTGCTGGCAGCATCGCTTCTGATGGCTGTGATGGAACTGGAGAAATGGTGGGATAAGAGAATATAGCGTTTAAAGGGATACCATTGCACCATCCCCCCCCCGCTTGCGGGAGGGGGTTAGGGGGAGGGCATCAAAAATAAAAACCATTGATAACTGCGTAATGGCTTTTAACACCCCCCTCCCGACCTTCCCCTGCCAGCATCCACCTGTGGGATGCTGGCCAACGATAAAGATACAGCATCCACCTGTGGGATGCTGGCCAACGATAAAGATACAGCATCCACCTGTGGGATGCTGGCCAACGATAAAGAT
>JAKFYP010000133.1 GCA_021730835.1 Alphaproteobacteria bacterium | reverse complement strand
TGATGATTGCCGCCGGTATCGCCGCCGCGCATGAGGGACTGCTCGAGTTGGTCGAGTCACGATCCGGGCACACCTGTTTTCGTATCCTGCTGCCGGTGGCGCGCCCGTCTTGTCAGTCCGGCGACCGCATGCTATCTTGAAACCATGATCCACACTCGCCTGATCGTCACTCCCGATGGCAACCTGTGTTCTGGCAGCACGTCCTTCCGATGCGCGCTGGGAAGAAGCGGCATCACCGCCAACAAATATGAAGGCGACGGCGCGACGCCCGCCGGTATATTTCCACTGCGCGCCTGCCTTTACCGCCCGGATCGCGTGCATATGCCCGATACCGCCCTGCCCGTCACCGCCCTTACCCCGGCAATGGGCTGGTGCGACGATCCTGACAGCGCTGATTACAACAGGCCCGTTACGCTACCGTATGGCCATTCGCACGAGATATTGTGGAGAGAAGATCACCGCTACGATGTGATCGTTGTCACCGGTCATAACGACGCGCCACCCATCCCCGGGAAAGGCAGCGCGATTTTTTTTCATCTGAAGGAGGAAAATTATAAACCTACGGCAGGATGTATCGCTGTTTCCCGAACCGATATGCTGGCGCTTCTGCCAGCGCTTTCACCGGAAACCCTCATGGAAATCCGGTTGCACACATAAATTTTATGTCAGCTTGCTTTTGTTTTCCAATACCTCCCGCAAGATCACCGCATGATTATGCTGTGCGTCGCGGGCGGCACAGAGCAGGGTGAGCCTCTCTTTCTGCGCCAGCGCCGCCAACCGCGCCAACTCCTCTTCCTGATACGCCAGCTCTTCCCGGTAGCATCGGGCGAATTCATCGAATTTTTCAGGATCATGCGCGAACCAGCGCCGCAACTCGTGCGAAGGCGCAACCACCCTGTTCCATTCATCAAGGAATGCCGCCTGTTTACTAACTCCACGCGGCCACAGGCGATCAACCAGCATACGGCAACCATCCGCAGACTCCGGCGGAAGATAGATGCGTTTTATCTGGATATTGCTCATTATATGCCTGCAAAAATGCCGCCCGGCAAGATTCATGTTCAAACCATCGCCAGCATACGTTATAGCTGATTGAGTTTATGCTTGTGCATAAACTTTACGCGTAAATCGGCTATATAAGCGTCCTCAATCCAACCGAATCAGCCATAGAATTATAATGAATCACAACGCATGGATATTCCCGGGACAGGGTTCCCAGAAAATCGGCATGGGTAAAGCGCTGGCAGAAGCCTTTGGCGTGGCCCGCGAAGTATTCGCCGAAATTGATGATACGCTGGGACAGCATCTTTCACGGCTCATGTTTGAAGGCCCTCTGGATGAACTGACGCTGACGGAAAACGCCCAGCCCGCCCTGATGGCCGCCTCAATGGCGGTGGTGCGGGTGCTGGAGCGCGAGGCGGGGCATTTGGTTGCCACTCATTGCCGCATGATGGCCGGGCATTCGCTCGGGGAATATTCGGCGCTGGCAGCTTCAGGTGCGCTCAGCATAGCCGATACCGCCCGCCTGCTGCGTCTGCGCGGGCAGGCCATGCAACGCGCCGTCGCACCGGGCAAAGGCAAGATGGCGGCACTTATAGGCCTTGATATGGACGCCGTCGCGGCATTGGCAAACGAGGCGGCGACGCACGGCGTCTGCGAAATCGCTAATGATAACGCGCCTGGGCAAATCGTCATCAGCGGCGAGGCTGACGCTATCGACATCGCCTGCGAACTGGCGAAGGCACGTGGCGCAAAGCGGGCCTTGCCGCTGCCGGTCAGCGCACCGTTTCATTGTTCTCTTATGCAACCAGCCGCCGGGGAAATGCGGGAAGCGCTGGCAAAGGTGACACTTAAAACCCCTGTCGTGCCCATTATCGCCAATATCACCGCCGCGCCCGAGCAGGAGCCGGATACCATCCGCGCATTGCTGGTTGAGCAGGTAACCGGCCGGGTACGCTGGGTTGAATCGGTAAAGCGATTGGGCAATGAAGGTATCACGCGTCTTTATGAACTGGGCGAGGGAAATGTGCTTTGCGGGTTGGTCAAACGCATTGATCCTGCACTGACCGCTTCCGCCATCGGTACGCCGGATGCCATTGACCTGCTGATCAAGGCAGCCTGAGCGGTGTTTACGCCGCCTGCCGTACCGCCATCTCAGGGCGGGCGAGCAAATGGTTGCGCAGCCAGCGGGCGAACCAGCCGGAAAGCGCGCCGAGCAATGCGTCTTCTGTCATTACGCCCTCCTCCAGCAATACCTCAAGCGCCTCGCCGACCTCCTGCCCGGCAAAGAGCAATGCCAGCAGCCGATATTCCGCAGGTTCGAGCTCCAGCCGCCAGATTACCTCATCATGGCGAAACACGGCGAGATAACAGGCTTTTTCCTGCGTCTCTTCCAGCGTTTTTCCATCCAGATATGCCTGATAATACGCATTGACCGGATGATCGAAGCGCATCAATTCCAGCGCTGCACGCGGCTGCAATACGCTTTCCATTAGCATGTCGGGATCCATTCCCTCAACGTCCGGGTTATCCAGCGCATCGCTGTCGGGCGCATTGAACAGCAGGGAAATTGCTGTTTCCAGACGGCAAAGATCATGAGCGAAACCCTCAGCATGCTGCTTCAGATAGGGGGGAAACTCACCTGAATAACGCGAGACATCGTAATAGGTCGAAGGCACGGTATCGACAAAGCCCCGCAGCAGCGCATCGGTTTTTTCGTCGCCGAGATAATGCCGCAGCGCCGGGTAGTCCATATTGACAATATCGAACAGCCGCGCCCGGTAGCCGCCGATATAGACATAAAGTTGCTCGGCGGGAGAAAAACCGGGCTTGGGATGTATCCATTCGCCGGGTCTGGTATCGCGCCGCGCTCCGGCTAAAATCGCTTCCTGCATCAACTCCTGCCGCGCATTCAGGGGCGCGGGGGCGTTGGCGATACGGCGCGGCGCGTCAACGGTGAAATCGGGAAGTTTCGGCAACGGCGCGTCGCTTTGCGCCATGTCACGCGCTTTATGCGTCTCGGCCAGCAGCGCGTCGAATTCGGGTATCCGCTCATCCCACTCAATCATGGTGGCGATGCCGGGATAGCGCGAGGCGACATAGCGATAAAGCGCCCATACCTCTTCGATGACCTGCCCGTCATGCGTATCAACGATATGCGTGCCTTTGTTGCAGTGCCCCGCCAGATGAATCTGCACAACGCGATCCATCGGCATTGCGTCAAGCCAGACTTTCGGGTTGAGGCGATGATTGAAACAGGTCACATAGACGTTATTGATATCGAGCAGCAGGCCGCAATCCGCTTCCTCGGCCATGCGGGCGATGAACTCCCATTCCGGCATGGTCGAGTCGGTGAATTCCAGATAAGTCGAGGGATTCTCCAGTATCAGCGGGCGCTCAAGATAATCCTGAACCTCGCGGATACGCCCGACCAGATGCGCCAGCGCTTCTTCAGTATAGGGAACCGGTAGCAAATCATGCGAATTCTTGTGCGCCACACCCGTCCAGCAGACGTGATCCGATACCCAGATTGGATTCAGCCACTCCGTAAGCTTTTTCAGCTTGTGCAGATACTCCGAGTTAAGCGGGTCCGCCGTGCCGATCGACATGGAAACGCCGTGCATGATAACGGGATAGCGCTCCCGCACCTCGGAGAGAATACGCCGGGGCCGCCCGCTGCTTTGAATAAAATTCTCCGAGATCACCTCGAAGAAATCCACCTCGGGCCGGTGTTCGAGCACATGCGGGTAATGCTTCGCTCGCAAACCCATGCCGTATCCCAGCGCAGGCAGGTCGAAACGGTTGGTCGTATGTCGGATCATCGTAACGCTCAAAGGGTTCAATTCGGCCAGTCTACCAATATATGCGCTCAATGGCATTATAAAACGGACGCGCACCGGCTTTGCGAATTGCCGCCGTAATCAGGAGCCGCGCCCGGTTGGCCGGGATCAGGGCCAGCAGCGGCGCTAAGGAAGGCGCTTCATAGCGCGGATGTTTCGGCGGGATCGGCTCGGCGTAGCAGCGGCAACCGAATGCCTCGCCGGGATGGCCGCTTCCAATTGGTTTCATATGTAAACGCGAGTCAAGGAGCAACAGCTAGTAGAATAGAAAGCCCTTTATCGTCCGTCGTATTCACAGCCTTGACAATAGAATCTGGCAAAAACTCCCATATTTCGTCTTCAGGGTCGTAATCCGTTGTTGGCAATAGCTTGTATAACCCATTTTCCAACGGAATGGCCTGAGTGGGACGTGCGGTATCCACTCCTTCTTCGAGAAGCGGCACATATATTTTTATCGTGTTTTCTTCCATAATTATCTCTATTGCGGAATTCCTTCGGGACGTTTGAAAGGCTCAGGTTTGATGGTGCGTTGTCTGTTTCTGTATTAAAACAGATGATCATATTCTCCCTGTGAGATAAGCACCTCTATATCTTCCAAAGCAGCCGTATCGAAATAGATATGTCCGGGTTCGTCTGACTCGCCGAGATGTTTGAAATGCTCTGCGATTTGCTTACATTCTTCTGCGGTAAGATAAAATCGAAACCGGGATAGAGGTGCAATCTCTGAATATCCCGTAATAAGAGGATCATTCAAATAAGCTTCACGCTTATTCATAAAAAAATCATGCGCTGCTAAAAAAACGTCTGGATTTCCAAGAATAACCAGAAAAGGATTTTCCCCTTTAAAGGCATCAAAATATTTTATTCGAAGCATGTTTTTCCTATTTATTAGTTGGTAAGTTATCGATAGGTATGTTCTGCCATTCAGTATTCTTGCCTGGAGGTTTATAATCCCAATGAGGATTATGATATTTATCACCCGGTGTGTACCTCCACTCTCCTCCATCTCCATCATATAGACTTTTTTCTCCTCTGTTGCGCGGTTTGCTTCTGGAAGGAATTCCTTCTTTTAATTTTTTATTTGTCGGTGGTTTAGGCCAGGTATCTGTCTTTTTAAGATCTGGGATTTTTGGAGATGGCTTTCTATTTATATATTTCGCCAGTCGCGCACCGGCTTTGCGAATCGCCGCCGTAATCAGAAGCCGCGCCCGGTTGGCCGGGATCAGGGCCAGCAGCGGCGCTAAGGAAGGCGCTTCATAGCGCGGATGTTTCGGCGGGATCGGCTCGGCGTAGCAGCGGCAACCGAATGCCGCGCCGGGATGGCCGG
>JAKFYP010000140.1 GCA_021730835.1 Alphaproteobacteria bacterium | reverse complement strand
CGGTTGTGCTGAAAATGCACAGCCGCCCTCTTGTCAAGCCAAAAAATATCACTATGTAAGGGTTCCGATTGCAATCCTTCGCGTTGCCTGCTACTAGGTTGCGATTTATTAATAATCATGCCGGAAACTTGCCGGTAATGGTAGATGAGAGGGCTATACATGGCTGCCGCAAAAAAATCCGATAAAAAGAAACCTGCCGGTAAATCCAAGACAGTCAAAGCTACCGTTTCAGCTAAGAAAAAGCCTGCGGATAAAAAAAACGTGCCATCCAAAGCCGCTCCCAAAAAGACCGCGAGTAAAAAACCTTCCGCGAAAGCAGCCATGCCCGCTAAGAAAACTGCCGCTAAAAAGCCAGCAGCTAAACCCGCCATTAAGAAACCCGCAGCTAAAAAAACTCCTGCAAAGACCGCACCTGCGGCAAAAAAGCCACAACCAAAAAAGACTTCGGTAGCAAAATCGACGGCTAGCACTAAAAAAACCGCGCCCAAAGCCGAAGCTCAGAATCAAAAAGCACTGCCCGCAAAGCCGGTGGCCGCTCCCTCGGCCTCTCAAACCCGCAAACGCAATGCGGATATAGTTAAGCATCTGGTATCTATCGGGAAAAGCAAGGGCCGTATTACCTATAGCGAGCTAAATGAGCATTTGCCGGTTGAAGAATTTTCCCCGGAAGTAATTGAGGGCGTTATTGCCACGCTCAGCGAGATGAATATTCAGGTTATTGAGGAAGGAACGGGCAAGAAAAAGGCGACAACCGCCGCTACGGAGGAGGAAGACGACCTGATCCCGTTTGAAAGCGAGGAAGAGGAGCCGCAGGAAGAGGCGGAAGTGGTTGATAATTATGGACGTTCTGATGATCCGGTGCGCATGTATCTGCGCGAGATGGGTAACGTCGAACTGCTGTCGCGTGACGGCGAGATCGAGATTGCCAAACGGATTGAGGAAGGCCGGGAAATGATGATCGGCTCACTATGTGAAACACCGGTGGTCATTAATGAGATTATGCACTGGCGCGACGAGTTGGTGAACGGCACGCTGCTTCTGCGTGACATCGTTGACCTTGACGCAACGCTTGGCTCGCATAACGTGGATGAGAGCCAGTTGACCGGAGCAGCCGTGCCAGCGCCGGTGCAAGCGATAGCGGAGATAGCGCCCAAACCGGCGGTAGTAGAAAAATTAGCTAAAACACGCTCTTCAGATGATAAGGAAGAGAACGCGGATGGTAAGGAACGCACTGAAGGTGAAGAGGAAGAGGATGAATTCGCCGACGATGAGGAGAGCGAAGATAATCCCCTGTCGCTGGTCGCACTGGAAAACGCGGCCATGCCGATCATCATGGAGATTTTCGACGAATATGCCACGCTGGCTAAAAAAATCCGTAAGCTTCAGGAAAAACAACTGAATAAGGCCTTCGGCGATGGGAATTACAGCGAGAAGGACGCGGCTGAATACAAAAAACTTCGCCACGCCGTTAGCAAGCTGATGTCCACGGTACGCTTTAATAATGCACGGATCGAGGAACTGGCAGACCGGCTTTATGGCACGAATAAACGGCTTATTTCTCTGGAGACTCGCCTGCTGCAACTGGCTGAAGATTCCGGAGTGGTGCGCAAGGATTTCTTTGCGCAGTACAGCGGCTTTGAGTTGCACCCGGACTGGATGAAAAAAGCGCCTAAATTCAAAGGAAAAGGCTGGGCTGAACTTACCGGAAATCATGGGAAGGAAGTAACGGAGATCCGCCGCGAAATCGCTGAGATTGCCAGCGAAATGGGAGCAGATATAGGTGAGTTCAAACAACTGGTCGCCAGTGTCCAGAGGGGAGAACGCACCACCAACCGGGCGAAAAAGGAGATGATTGAGGCCAACCTGCGGCTGGTGATTTCGATTGCCAAAAAATATACCAACCGGGGGCTGCAATTCCTCGACCTGATTCAGGAGGGCAATATCGGCCTCATGAAAGCGGTTGATAAATTTGAATATCGCCGGGGCTATAAATTCTCGACCTATGCGACCTGGTGGATTCGGCAAGCGATTACCCGCTCAATCGCCGATCAGGCCCGCACCATCCGTATTCCCGTGCATATGATTGAAACGATCAACAAGATTGTGCGCACGTCCCGCCAGATGCTGCATGAAATTGGTCGCGAGCCGACGCCGGAAGAACTGGCGGAAAAGCTGGTTATGCCGCTGGATAAGGTACGCAAGGTCATGAAAATCGCCAAGGAACCGGTTTCGCTGGAAACGCCTATTGGCGATGAGGAGGATTCACATCTGGGCGATTTTATTGAAGACAAGAACGCCCTGCTTCCCATTGATTCAGCGATACATTCCAATTTGCGTGAGGTCACGACGCGGATTCTCGCCTCCCTGACCCCCCGTGAAGAACGGGTATTGCGCATGCGCTTCGGGATTGGCATGAATACCGACCACACGCTGGAGGAAGTCGGCCAGCAATTCTCGGTGACCCGCGAGCGTATCCGCCAGATTGAGGCCAAGGCGCTGAGGAAACTCAAGCATCCGTCGCGCTCGCGCAAGATGCGCAGCTTTCTGGAGCATTAAGCTTGAGCATCCGGGCTTTTATTTTTGATCTCGACGGGGTGATCACCGATACCGCGCATTATCACTATCTGGCCTGGAAGCGGCTGGCGGATTATCTGGAAATGCCGTTTAATGAACAGGATAACGAGCGATTGAAGGGCGTCAGCCGGATGCGTTCGCTGGAGTTGATTGTAGAAAACTCAGGGCGTTATTTCTCCGAAGAAGAAAAAGAGGCGCTGTGTGAGCGTAAAAACGATGATTATCTCGAGCTGATTGCGACCATTACCCCGGCTGATATTCTTCCGGGTGTGCATGAGGTTTTTTCGTCCCTCAGGGAGCGTGGGATCAAGACCGGCCTTGCCTCAGCCAGCAAAAACGCCGCTTTTGTCGTCGAGCGGCTCGGCATGTATGAGGCGTTCGATTTTATCGGCGACGCCCGCAACGTCGCTAACAGCAAGCCAGCGCCTGATATTTTTCTGGCCAACTCCGCCGCGCTGGGGCTGGATCCCGCCGCCTGCGTCGGTATTGAAGACGCCGCCGCCGGGGTTGAATCCATCCGCGCCGCCGGGATGTTCTCGGTCGGCGTCGGCGATGCCCTGATCCTCAAGCGCGCCGATATGGTTTTCCCCGATATGGCCTCGCTCGACGTGGACGCCGTGCTGCAAAAAGCCGGTTAGAAATTGAGAAACTCGTTCTTTGTCATTATATTGTCATGTAGGTGTAGTATGATAGGCCTACCGCGTGATACCAAAGCAACTATATAACATGACCTTGTAGATATAAGAAAAGGAATAAAGATGTGGTAAGAAAGATTCTGGGTGCAGATAGTGATAGCGGCTGGACAGACAGAGCTGCTAGAAAGACCGGGTGTGCGGAGGCTCACCGCTGACCCCGGAACAGCGCAAACCTCCATTCGCTGCGGCAGGACTTCCCGGCACACCCTAAAGCGGCAAATTATCGTGTTTCTTCCACGGGGTTTCGACCTTCTTGGTGCGCAGCAGCGCCAGTGAGCGGCACAGACGCCAGCGGGTGTTTTGCGGGCGGATCACATCGTCAATATAGCCCCGCGAAGCCGCCACGAACGGGCTGGCGAATTTCTGGCGGTATTCGTCCACCCGCTTCTCCCGCTCGCCCTCTTTCTCGAGGCTGCCGCGAAAGACGATCTCAACCGCGCCTTCCGGCCCCATCACGGCAATCTCGGCGCTCGGCCATGCGTAGTTGACATCGCCGCATAAATGCTTGGAGTTCATAACAATATACGCCCCGCCATACGCCTTGCGCGTCGTGACGGTGAGCTTGGGCACGGTCGCCTCGGCGTAAGCATGGATCAGCTTGGCCCCGTGTTTGATAATCCCGTTATGCTCCTGATCCGTGCCGGGCAGGAAGCCGGGCACATCGACGAACGTCACCAGCGGAATGGAGAACGCATCGCAAAAGCGCACGAAACGCGCTGCCTTGCGAGAAGCGTTAATATCGAGGCATCCGGCCAGCTCCATCGGCTGATTGGCGACGAAACCGACGGGATAGCCTTCCAGCCGCCCGAAGCCGATAATGATATTCCTGGCATATTCGGGCTGAATCTCGAAGAAATCTCCCTCATCGACGACGCGCACCAGCAATTCCATCATATCGTAGGGCTTGTTGGGATTCTCGGGAATCAGCGTATTGAGCGACATTTCCACGCGATCCGCCGGATCGGCGGTCGGGCGCACCGGCACGCCGGATTTATTGGAGAGCGGCAGGAAGTTATAGAGCCGCCGTGTCTGTAGCAATACCTCAATATCGTTGGCAAAGGCGAGGTCGGCAACGCCGGTACGGCTGGCATGCACTTTCGCCCCGCCTAAATCCTCCTGCGTGACGATCTCGTGGGTGACCGTCTTGACCACATCCGGCCCGGTGACGAACATATAAGACGTGCCCTCGGCCATCAGGGTGAAATCGGTCAGCGCCGGGGAGTAGACCGCCCCGCCCGCGCACGGCCCCATGATGAGGGAAATCTGCGGGACGACGCCGGAAGCCGTTACGTTGCGCTGGAATATCTCGCCGTAACCCGCCAGCGAATCCACGCCCTCCTGAATGCGCGCCCCGCCGGAATCATTGATGCCGATCACCGGCGCGCCGACCTGCATGGCCATATCGAGCACCTTGCAGATTTTCCGGGCGTTGCTCTCGCTCAGCGAGCCGCCATGCACGGTGAAATCCTGACTGTAGACGAATACCAGCCGCCCGTTGATCGTCCCGTGGCCGGTGACCACCCCGTCACCCGGTATCTGATGCTTGTTCATACCGAAATGGCCGCAGCGATGCTCAACGAACATATCGAATTCCTCGAAGGAATCGTTATCGAGCAGCACTTCCAGCCGCTCGCGGGCGGTCAGCTTGCCGCGCTCGTGCTGGCGCTTGATGCGCTGCGCCCCGCCGCCTAAGCGGGCGAGATCGCGCTTGCGTTCGAGTTCGGTGACAATCAGGTGTTGGGGCATAATAATTCTATCATACATATTAATGCTCCTCCTTGAGGGGGGAGCGGGTGACGCGAGGCATCGGGCCGAAGCGGAACCGTGGGGGTGTATGCCCCCTCCCCACTTGAGCGTCGTTCCCGCACACCCTCCCATCAGGGGAGGACGGTAGCGGAGGTAAAAAGCGCTCCGCCTTCTAGCAGAATTAAGCCCTCAGGGAAACGGTTTTATGCAGGGCGGGGTATTCTCCCTTCCTCTCAGGAGGGGGGTGTTAAAAGCCATTACGCTGTTATAAATGGTTTTTATTTTTGACACCCCCCCTCTAACCC
>JAKFYP010000071.1 GCA_021730835.1 Alphaproteobacteria bacterium | reverse complement strand
CAGCATCCACCTGTGGGATGCTGTGTCATAAAAGAGTTCAGCATCCACCTGTGGGATGCTGTGTCATAAAAGAGTTCAGCATCCACCTGTGGGATGCTGTGTCTTATAAAGATGAGCATCCCACAGGTGGATGCTCATGCGGCGCACTTACTTTAGCACAAGCGTAAAGTTAATCAGCTATAACAAGTAAAGTGGACGTGATTTTTTCTATCAACGCTCCCTATAAAAAAGGATACGGCAATGGCAACCTCCTCGACAGCATACGAGTATTCCGGCGGCTTACGTGAAGCAATTGGCAGGCGATTATACCAGACAGCGGGAGCGGCGCTGTGCCTGTTCGCACTTTACTTGCTGCTGGCGATGGCGAGTTATCACAGCGCTGATCCATCTCTTAATCACGCCACAACGGAAGAGATCAAAAATATCGGCGGCTATCCCGGCGCGGTGCTATCCGATCTGCTATTACAGGTATTCGGCCTTACCGGACTCCTGATGTCGGCAGCGCTGGCGGCATGGGGATGGCGCATGCTCCAGATGGAACGCCTGAGCTATATCGGGTTTCGCGTGTGCGCCTTCGTCGGCGCGCTGCTGATCTGCTCATTTTTGCTCTCGATGATCGGCACTCCTTCCGGCTGGGCGCTCTCCGGCGGTCTGGGCGGCGCGCTGGGTGTGGTTACCAGACACGCCCTGACCGGCATATTGCCGCTCTGGGCATGGGGCATTATTGCTACCACCCTGACGCTGGTGCTGATCCCTCTTTCTTTCGGCCTCTATCGCCATGAATGGGAGGTATTTTACCGCTTATGGCGCATGGTATGGCGCAGCGTCACGATGGTATTCGGATTGATACGCGACGTATTGCATGGCGAGGCTGTGGCGTGGCAGGAACGCATCAGTCAGCGCTACGTAGAAGAAGACTACGACGAAGAAAACACACATAAAGAGGACGAGGAAGAAGACGCAGAGGACGGCATGGTACTCAGGCGTAAACGGGGTGAACGGCAATCACAGCAAGGTAGCAAGCGGCAGCCAGCCGCCAAAAGCACCGGCACGGTATCGCGCAATCAGAAATCCCAGAAAAAACAGCCATCCCTTGAGTTGCGCGCCCGTCAGGGAGAATATGTCGCCCCTTCGTGCAGCTTACTTCAGCCCGGCCCCCCTCTGAAAAGAACACAGCTTTCCGATGCGGCGCTCAAGCAGAACGCCCGCATGCTGGCAACCGTGCTCGACGATTTTGGCGTTAAGGGAGAAATCACCAATATTCGCCCCGGCCCGGTTGTTACGCTCTATGAACTTGAACCCGCCGCCGGAACCAAATCGGCTCGCGTCATCGGGCTGGCCGACGATATTGCCCGCTCGATGAGCGCGGTATCCGCCCGTATCGCCGTCATTCCGGGGCGCAACGCCATCGGCATCGAACTGCCCAACCGCACCCGCGAAACCGTTTATCTGCGAGATGTGTTCGAGGATGACATATTCGCCCGCCATACGGTCAGCCTGCCGCTGGCGCTGGGCCGCGATATCGGCGGCGACCCGGTGGTGACCGATCTCGCCCGCATGCCGCACCTGCTGGTTGCCGGAACAACCGGCTCCGGAAAATCGGTGGCGATCAATACCATGATCCTCTCCCTGCTCTACCAGCTCACGCCCGAGCAATGCAAATTCATCATGATCGACCCGAAAATGCTTGAGCTTTCGGTCTATGAAGGCATCCCGCACCTGCTTACCCCGGTTGTCACCGAACCGGCCAAGGCGGTGGTAGCGCTTAAATGGGTGGTGCGGGAGATGGAAAACCGCTACCGCCTGATGGCCAATCTCGGCGTGCGCAATATTGACAGCTACAACAAGCGCGTGCGCGAAGCTAAACGCACCGGCGAAGTGCTTGAGCGCGAAGTGCAAACCGGATTCGATCCCGAGACCGGCAGGCCTGTTTTTGAGAAACAGGATATTGAGATGGTCGATCTGCCGTTTATCGTCGTCATCGTCGATGAGATGGCCGATCTGATGCTGGTGGCCGGAAAAGACATCGAAACCTCCATACAACGCCTTGCCCAGATGGCTCGCGCCGCCGGTATCCATATCATTATGGCGACGCAGCGGCCCTCGGTGGATGTCATCACCGGCGTCATCAAGGCCAATTTCCCGACGCGCATCAGCTTTCAGGTGACCTCGAAAATTGACAGCCGCACCATCCTCGGCGAACAGGGCGCGGAGCAACTGCTTGGGCAGGGTGATATGCTCTATATGGCGGGCGGCGGCAGGATCACCCGCGTGCATGGCCCGTTCGTCAGTGACAAGGAAGTCGAGGAGGTCGTTTCCTATCTGAAAACACAGGGCACGCCGCATTATATCGAGGATGTCACGGCGGATGACGACTCCGGCGGCGACGGGTTCGAGGAAGAGGATGAGTCGGAAGAGGACAAGCTTCTCTATGACCGCGCCGTGGCGATTGTCTCACGCGACCGCAAGGCTTCCACCAGCTACGTCCAGCGGGCGCTGAAAATCGGCTATAACCGCGCCGCTCGCCTGATTGAAAAAATGGAGCGCGACGGGGTGGTCAGCGCCGCCAACCATGTCGGCAAGCGAGAAGTCCTTACCCGCCGGGATGATGATTGATTTTCCTGAAGCGGGCAGATGAGAACCTCATATCTATAAACCCGGTTTTCGCTGGATATTTCTCGCTCATGCTCCTCGCAATTTGATGAAAACCGATTTTATTAAGCAATGACCGCTAAATATTAACTTTTCTTTTCAGGTTTGATCTTATACTATCAGGCATGCTTCACCTGAAATATCATGCACATGACCGATACCCCGAACGATAACACCATCCGCATCCTGATTGTAGATGATACGCTAACGCAGCATATCGAACTGCCTGCCAGTCAACTTTTCACCAGCGACATTCACGGGGTGGATGCGCGCATTGTCACCACACCTAAAGCAGGAATGGAGGTGCTGGATGGGTGGCTTCAGGAGGGCAACGCGGCTGATATCGTATGCGCGGATTATAACATTCATATTCCGGAAACTGATGAAAGATTTAATGGCGTCAGCGTGCTGGAAGACATAAAAAACATGCTTCCTGAGGATTACCAGCCCAAAAAAATGTTCCTGCACAGCAAATCCGGATTGTCCTCACGCCCGGGAACGGAAGAAGATGAAACAATTCAGCGCCTTCAGGCGATTGGAAGCGAATATTTCCATGCCTATGAATTTTTTTGCATGGCCGATCATATAAAAACTCGGGGCCAGCCCTCGACATCGGCATCGGAGACGGCAACCAACAATTTCCGGCAATATGTAAATGGAATTCTCGGCAGCGACTTCCCGACAGAATTATGGCAACCGACAGAACATCAGGGTCTGCAAAACAATGATTCACAGTATCTGGATATTTGCACGGCTATTGCCGCATATGAAAGTCAGGAGCTTTCCGCTCCGCAGACACTATCCCGAGTTGATTTGCTACAATTACAACACGAATTGCAGCCAGTATTTAATAATAAAAATAACATCCATGCGGATTCTCTGGGGGTGGGCGGTGGTCCGCCGCTAGCCGGATATCTGGCTTTCTCAGCGCAGGATGTTTCGGAATTAAACCAGCAAGGAAAAATACCACCTGTACTGGTAGCGAATACGCTGGAGAATGAGCGTTACTCTCTCTTCAGTAAAGTAGGTGGCATGATGCTGCTGGAGGGCGGCAGCAAGCACCTGCCTTCCTATGCGGCAAACCACAATATAACATACGCCGCAAAAGACCGGCTTCATGTCTTTGAGATAAAAAATGATGCGGACGGCAAGCCAAAACTCGTGCGCTATGATGATCGTGAGCGCACGAAAGAACGATATGCCCTGAGTATGGGGGATAGCGTCTCACTTTGCTCAGAAGTATACAATACTGCGGCAGGCACTACCGGAACGTATGGCAAATTCTACCCTGCTTATTTAGAGATGACACCCTCTCGACTGCTGGAGAGAAAAGAACTGAAAACCCTGCTCCGTCTGGCAAAAGAGATGCGCGACAGGCCGTGGCATCGGCAGGATAACCGCGATTGTCATGGCGTAATGGTAAAGGCCAACGCCGACGGGCCGGATCAGGTTGCCAAAGCGCTTGAATTTGAGGCTGAGGGAGTCGGGCTGCTGAGAACCGAGCGCATGTTCACAGGGAATGAGGACAATTTGCATGCGCTTCAGGCCGTAATGCTGACAGGGCCGGAATCCAAGCGACATGAGCAAGCATTGTCCACGCTGGAGCGATCTCAACTGACCGATTACAAAGAGATTTTTCAAACCGCTATTTCGGCGGCGGAGCCTTTTCCGGTGACAATCCGGCTGTTTGACGCCTCACCGGAAGAAATGCTGCCTGATCCCAAAAACGAGACATCCGTTAGTGCAACGGCCACGGCAACCAAACTTAAGATAGAGGATGTGAAAGCCGCATCCACCCGACTGCGCAGCGAAGATCACCGTGGCGTTGTCTTCGCGCTGGAGGACCCGGATATATACCGCACCCAGTTAAAGGCAATCTTTGAGGCCGCCCGCGAAACAGGCAGCGG
This sequence comes from Alphaproteobacteria bacterium, assembly GCA_021730835.1. Classification (GTDB taxonomy): domain Bacteria; phylum Pseudomonadota; class Alphaproteobacteria; order Rickettsiales; family UBA998; genus JAKFYP01. The sequence goes on along the minus strand of JAKFYP010000071.1, from coordinate 791 downwards.
AATCGTGCCTGAAATCATGGTTCCGGGCGTGCGCACTGCCGATGAATTGCGGCAGGTGCGTGACATGGCTGACGAGACGGCCCGTCAGTACGGGTTTATGGACGGCGAGGAGCGGCGCTACCGTTTCGGCAGCATGATAGAAACACCGGAAGCCGCCGGCAACGCCGGATCACTTGCACCTTTATGTGACTTTGTATCTTTCGGGCTGAATGATCTTTCTTCAGCGGTCAGCGGCATCCCACGCGGTGATACCGCACGGCTGGAGGAATGGCTCAACGAGGAAGCAGGCCGCTCCAATCCGTTTACCACGCTTATCCCCGAGGTAGAAACCATGATGCAAAACGCGGTTAACGCGATACGCGAAGTCAACAACCGGGTGCGTATCGGCGTATGCGGCGATCAGGCCGGGGATGCGCATACGATCGAAGTATGCCAGCGACTCGATCTTGACAGCGTATCCGTCGCCCCGACGCGGGAGGCGATTGTTTTCGCTAAAATCGCCGCCGGAAAAGCTGCCACTATCGCCCGGCTAGAAGCGCAGAAAAGCAAAACACAAAACCCGATACTCGACACCCCTGCATCCAAAACTAAAGATGGGCCGTATACTGAACATACACTCCGTATTCATGATGGATCAGAGCAAGGCCAGTCCGCTCAACGCTGCTAGATAGTGTCGTCACGAGGTGGAGAATGTGGCGAAAATGGCCGTTTTGTGAGCAGCGGAATGAGCGTACATTGACGTACGTGACATGAGCAGCGCAGCAAAACTGCCATTTGCAGACCATTAAACA
>JAKFYP010000027.1 GCA_021730835.1 Alphaproteobacteria bacterium | reverse complement strand
CTCCCCCTCAAGGGGGGAGCGAAGTATCGTGATTACAGATTCTTTTTTAAACCTAAAACCTAAAACCTGTAACCTGCCCCCCCACCGCTCAGCTTCGGCTTTCAGCCTTGCTTCGTCTGCTCCCCCTCAAGGGGGGAGCGAAGTGTCGTGGGTAATCAGATTTCTCTCATATATTTTTTCAGCTTGTTTTTCTCTATATGAAGATTTGTATAACGCGGCTCATCGTCATAGAGACCATAAAAAGAACTCCCTTTGTCTTTAAATAAGCCGTTCCAGTGTTCTGAATCAGCTATAATCTCTATTTCTGTATCATCTCGGCGGATACCGTATACCCGGTTGTTATCTTGAGTCAAACAACGGGCGAAATAATCCATAACGCCCTCTCGACCGTATTCTTTTACCATCATTTTTGTTTCTGCATTATCCTTTTTTTTAAGTACATTATAAGCGTGGGCTGTCGCCTTTGACATCGGGATTAGTTTAAGAGAGAGCCAGAATCCACTCACATTTGCCCTATCTTTCCACATAAAAACCAGCTGAATAAGCACAGCAAGGAATGCCAACGCTCCCAAAAACAAAACGATGATTATCGACCATGGAAGGCCTTCTGTCCAGTCAAGGAGGGCTGTAAATCCGGCCATCATAAGCGCCCCCGCGAACAGGATGCCCTTAATACTTGAACACCAAAGACCGAATTGTTTAAAATATTGAAGAGCGGTTTTTTGCATCCGTTATTTAGTAACCTAATTCCGTTACATACGGCAAGGAGATATTACCTTATCAAAAATTGCTCCGCCCTAAGCCGCCAGCAGTTTCTCCAGTTGCGCGGGCAGGCGTTCCGCCCAGCCGGAGATGCTCCCCGCGCAGAGACACACCACCATATCGCCGGGCTTCGCCAGTTGCCTAATCAAGGATGGCAAGGCCTCCTCCCCCTCCAGCGCATGCGCCGATTTATGGCCGTGACGGCGCAATCCCTCGATCAGCGCATCCCGGTGAATCCCCTCCAACGGCTCTTCCCCGGCGGCGTAAACCGGCGCGACGACGACCGTATCGGCATCGTTGAAGCAGGTGCAGAATTCCTCGAACAAATCGCGCAGGCGGGAATAGCGATGCGGCTGCACCACGGCGATCACCCTGCCCTTGCCCAGCGGCCTGGCCTGCCGGGCCGAGGAGAGCGTTGCGGCGATTTCCACCGGGTGATGGCCATAATCGTCAATCACCACGATACCCCCGGCCTCCCCGGTTTTGGTAAAGCGCCGCTTCACCCCGCCGAAAGACGCCAACCCCTTCAGGATCGTTTTGGTATCCATTTTCAGCTCGCGGGCTACCGCCAGCGCCGCCAGCGTATTGCGCAGATTATGCAGCCCGTGCATCGGCAATTTTACATCGCGGATGATCTCTTCTTCTCCGCTGGCCCGGTTGGCGCAACGCACATCGAAGGTTTGCGAATCCCCGTCCGAGCGCAGATTCACCGCCCGGATATCGGCCTGCGGGTTCGTACCGTAGCTAATGATCCGCCGGTCGCGCACGCGGCTCATCAGGGCCTGCACCTCCGGATGATCGGCGCACAGCACGCCGAACCCATAGAAAGGCAGATTCTCCAGAAACGATAAATAGGCCTCGCGCACCTTGTCGAAACTGCCGTAAAAATCGAGGTGTTCCGGGTCTATATTGGTGACCACGGCAATCGTCACCGGCAGCTTGATGAACGTACCGTCGGATTCATCCGCCTCAACCACCATCCATTCACCCGTGCCCAGCCGCGCATTCGTGCCGTAAGCATTGATGACACCGCCATTAATCACCGTCGGGTTCATTTCCGCCGCGTCGAACAGCGTGGCCAGCAGCGAGGTCGTCGTCGTCTTGCCGTGCGTGCCCGCTACCGCTACCGACATTTTCAGGCGCATCAGCTCCGCCAGCATCTCCGCCCGCCGCACCACCGGCAGATGCCGCGCCCGCGCTTCCATCACCTCGGGATTATCCTTCTTCACCGCCGAGGAAATCACCACTACCGACGCTTCCCCGAGATGCTCCGGCGCATGGCCGATCATCACCGGGATGCCGAGGTTGCGCAGGCGGGCAACATTGGCGTTTTCGGCCTTATCGCTACCCCGCACCTGATAGCCGAGGTTATGCAGTACTTCGGCGATGCCGCTCATGCCGATCCCGCCGATACCGATGAAATGCAGCACCCCGACATCGAGCGACATGGTGCGGGCAATCGGCAGCGGGCGAAACGGGACGGTATTCATGAGCAACTCCGGCTAAATATTCGGCTGCATAGTGATGAAGAAAACCCCGCTTCGCAAGGGCATATGTCATTATGAAGGTTCCGGGTAGTTTCGCTGCACTCGCAATAGCGAATCGTGCCATAATCCGGGGCCTGATTCACGCAGGCTCGGTAATAAGCGTTTTTTGGCCCGCCTGCCGATGCTTCTCCAGCATGGTATCAATCAGGCGCTGGTATTGCTCTACCTCGCGGATCGCCGATTTCGCCTCGTTGATATACGCGCCGTCCACCTGATCGAGCAGAGCAACGGTAGCGCAGACGGATCGGCTGCGGCGGCTTAATTCCTGTAACTGGCCGATGCGCGCCCAATGGTGCATCAGGGCGACATCGCAGGAAAACTGTACGAAAGCATGAGATTCCGGGGCAGAGGCCGGGATACTGCCATAAATATGGTGGCGGTTGAAAGCCAGCCGCTGTACCGCAGCGCTGGCGGCGCGGTACTGATCTTCGATAGGTTCGATGTCTTCCTGAGTCAGCGCCATTATTTCCTCTTTTTATCGGGCCGGAACGCAGTTAGTAATATACCGATAGCATAATCCATAAAATTAACAAGGATTAATTTATGTTGCAACTTTGCATCATCGGAGCCGGGTATGTCGGGCTGGTCAGCGGCGCGTGTCTGGCGAAGCTGGGGCATCACGTCACCTGCCTTGACCGCGATTCCGCCCGGATTGAAGGGCTGAAGCGCGGCATTATGCCGATTTATGAGCCGGGGCTGGCGGAACTGGTCGCGGAGATGACAAAAGCGGGAAGGCTGCGGTTTGGGATAGAAAAGGATGATGCCGCTCCCGATGCCGTATTCCTCGCCGTCGGCACGCCGCCCGAGGAGCATAGCGGCGCGGCGGATTTACGCTTCCTGCTGGCGGCGGCTGAGGAAATCGCCGCCCATGCGCCGCCGGGCCTGACGGTTGTAACCAAATCCACCGTGCCGGTCGGCACGGGTGCGAAGCTGGCGGGTATGTTTCCCTCCCTGCGCTTCGCCTCCAACCCTGAGTTTTTGCGCGAGGGAGTAGCGATTGAAGATTTTCTCAAGCCTGAGCGCATCGTTATCGGCACGGCGGACAGCCATGCACAAGGCCTGCTGCGCCGTATCTACGCCCCCCTGACCGAACGGGGAGTACCACTGCTGGCAACCGGAATGGAGACAGCGGAGTTGATCAAATACGCCTCCAATGCGTTTCTGGCAACCAAGGTGGCGTTTATCAACCAGATAGCCGATATCTGCGAGGCGATGGGCGCGGATGTGGAGGAAGTCGCCCGGGGCATGGGGCTGGATAGCCGCATCGGCTCGCGGTTTTTGCGCGCCGGGCCGGGTTACGGCGGCTCCTGCTTTCCCAAGGATACGCTGGCCCTGCTGCATACCGCCGAAGCCGCCGACTCGCCGCCGACCATTATCCGCGCCGCCGTGGAGGCCAACACCAGACGCCGCACCCAGATGGTCAAAAAGATCACGACCGCCTGCGGGGGTTCCGTAGCGGGCAAAACGCTGGCGATTCTCGGGCTGGCCTTCAAGCCGAAAACCGACGATATGCGCGAAAGCCCGGCCATGACGATCATCGGGCAATTGCTGGATAAAGGAGCGATCATCCGCGCTTACGATCCGCAGGCGATGGAGCAGGCGAAAGCGTTATTGCCGGGAGAAGTTACGCTGACGGCAAGCGCGGAGGCAGCGATGCAGGGAGCCGATGCGGCAGTCATTATCACCGAGTGGGAGGAATTTGCGGCGCTCGATATGACACAGGTGAAAACATGGCTGCGCACCCCCCTGCTGATTGACCTGCGTAATCTTTATTCACCTGCTGAGATGGCGGCGGCGGGTATTACCTATATTTCGGTGGGGAGGCCCTATGCAAAATGATGACATGCTCCCTGTTCTTGCGCGCATCGCCGAAGCACGGGAATGGGCACGCAGCCACGACGATTTCTCAGGCCGCGTGGCATGGCAATATATCGTCAATCTGGCGGGAAGCCTGAGCAAAACCCTTAGATAAGGGTGTTTCACAAAAAACGCAGCCTGAACAGCACAAGTTTAACGCCTGACAGCACCGTTGAGGCTGATCCGCCCTCCGGGATTTGACCCGGCATTCAGAATGGTTATGATAGGGCTGCTCACAGCATCCACCTGTGGGATGCTGTGTCTTAAAAAGATGAGCATCCCACAGGTGGATGCTCATGCTTTGTTACGCCTGCGTGGCGTCTGAACGCCTGATTATTCTGAGAATCAGAATAATCAGGAAATGCTATAAACTGGTGGTTCCTATGCTTCTCTCACGCTATTTTCTGCCTACGATCAAGGAAACTCCTTCCGAGGCGTCCATCGCCTCGCACCGGCTGATGCTGCGCGCCGGGATGATCCGGCAGGTCTCGGCGGGGATATACACCTGGTTACCGCTGGGGCTGCGGGTACTGCGCAAGGTGGAAAACATCATCCGCGAGGAAATCAATATGGCGGGCGGCGTCGAGCTGCTCATGCCGACCATGCAGCCCATTGAGCTGTGGGAGGAATCGGGGCGCGGCGGCTACGGCAAGGAAACGCTCAAGGTCAAAGACCGCCATGAGCGCGAGATGATCTACGGCCCGACGCATGAGGAAATCATCACGGATATTTTCCGCAAGCATGTGCGTTCTTACCGTGACCTGCCGCTGAATCTCTACCAGATACAATGGAAATTCCGCGATGAAATCCGCCCGCGCTTCGGAGTGATGCGGGGCCGTGAATTCCTGATGAAAGACGCCTATACATTCTCGGTTACCGAGGAGGAGCACAAGCTGCTTTATGATGATATGTTCATCGCTTACCTGCGTATTTTCGACCGTATGGGCCTGCGGGCGCTGCCGGTCAAGGCCAATACCGGGCTGATCGGCGGTGATCTCAGCCATGAGTTTCAGGTGTTGGCGGAAACCGGGGAAAGCGAAGTATTCTACGATGCGGCTTACGACGAGTTGATGGCGAATCCACCCGTGGCGATTGAGGATATCAAGGCGCTATATGCCGCCGCCGACGACCGCCATGACCCTGCGAATTGCCCGGTTGCGCCTGATCGCCTGAAATCGGCGCGGGGCATAGAGGTGGGGCATATCTTCTATTTCGGGGATAAATACT
>JAKFYP010000178.1 GCA_021730835.1 Alphaproteobacteria bacterium | reverse complement strand
TCGTTGGCGATCGTTCCGGTAATATTTTGACCACCAGATGGATCGAGCAGAAAACTGCTGGCCTGAATCGTGGTATAGTTTCCCTTCAAGTAAAACTCGAAAGAAGACTGGTTGCTGCGAACGTAGGTGCGATTGGAACTGCTCGCATAGGCCACCCGCAATTCGCCTTCCAGCGTCGAGCTGTTCGTAGTGATGGCGGAAAACCCCAGCCCGCGCAAATCAATCCTGTCTTCGCCGATTACAAAATCAACAATCTGGTCGATAACGCTTGCCGAAGAATCGCTTTTATCCGAAAACCTGAAAACATCTGCGCCGCTGCCGCCGGTCAGGATATCTGCGCCCGCACCGCCGTTTAGCGTATCCAATCCCTCGTTACCATTAAGCTTATCGTTATCAAGCCCGCCGATCAGGTCATCGTTACCGATACCACCGAGGAGCGAATCCGTACCGATACCGCCAATCAGCAGGTCGTCATTGTCGCTACCGCTGATCGTGTCGTTCCCGTCACCGCCGGAAAGCGTGTCATTACCCGCATTACCAATCAGGTAATCATTTCCGGCATCGCCATTGACGAGATCGTGACCGCTTCCAGCGGTGATACTGTCGTTTCCGCCGCCGCCCGTAATCATATTATCGCCGCCGCTGCCGGTGACGGTATCGTTCTTGCTGCCGCCGATCAGCCCTTCGATAGAAGAAAAATATTTGTTACCACCACCCGAAAAAGTCAGCACGCCACTACTGAAGGTGGTGGAAAAAGCCGTTGTGGCATAGCCCATATCCAGTATATCAATACCCGATCCGCCGCTAATCGTGTCAATGCCGGGGCCTGGAGAAATCGTATCGTTTCCAGCACCCCCGGTAATGCTATCATCGCCTTTTCCCGCTGACAGATAATTGTCACCCGACGTGCCAATAACAGTGTCGTCACCATCCGAGGTAATGATATTCTCAATGGAAAGCAGATCGTTGGTATCTGTTAAAGCATTATAATGCGTGGAAAATGTCTGAGCGGCAAGATTGGCGGTAACATTGAGGAACGTCAACCCCAGTTCAACGGTATCAACCCCGCTTCCTCCGTCGATTTTTTCGGCATATACCGGGCCAAAACCATAAATGTTGGCCTCCGCAAGAATATGGTCATCACCCGCACCGCCATAAAACGTATCACGGTAACCTGATCCGCCGATGAGCATATCGTCTCCGATGCCGCCATCCAGTATATCATCCTCGGAACCGCCATTGATCAGATCATCCCCGGATTCACCGTAAAGCAAATCCTTTTCGTAAGACCCTTCCAGAGTATCATTGCCTTCGCCGCCGTAAAGCGTATCTTTTCCGGGAGAATAGCCACCCTCATCACCGCGAATACTATCGTCGCCGACCCCGCCCAGCAGCAAGTCGGCATCGTCATATCCGGCAATCGTATCGTTTCCGGCCGCACCGTCAATCGTATCCCTGCGGTTATTCTGCCCTTCAAGTAAATCATCGCCGCTACCGGGTTGCACCAGAATATGATAGATATCCTCCGGCCCCCAGATAGTACCGTCGGCAAAGCGGATTTCTTCAATCTGGTAATATTCGAGCGAATGAAACTGCCGAAGCACCGTCAGGGTATCAATCCCGTTCGCCAGTGAGAGCACCAGTTTATCCCCGTTGCGGCTGAGGGTCACATCCTCGGGATCAATGCCGTTTCCCAACGCAATCACATCGCCCAGCAGTTTTGAAATATGGTTGGGAATTTCATCAACGACATCCTGTCCGTAGCCAATAGCGAAAATATAAGTATCCCCCCAGTTGGCTCCGATCAGCGTATCGTTGCCCTCGCCGCCGTCGAAGGTATTGCGCCCGTCGAACTCATCCTTGAGGTAGTCGTTGCCGCCGCCGCCAAATAAAAATTCATCTCCAACCGTGCCAAAGATCGAATCATTACCGCTCGTCGTAGTATTGATCAGCGTCGAAATGGCTTTCGTAACGCTGCCTGCGCGAACATTCTCCACCGCCTGCGTGTTACCAAGGAAATGGTTATGAATGATGATTTTATCCGTGCCGCTGATCCGGCTGACAACCAGATCGTCCCTACTGCGGTTGAAACTCACATCGGCAAAGGTGAGGCCACCAGACAACAGGATCGTATCCTGCGTGGAAGTGGAAGCCGTCAGGGGATTCTCCCGAATCGTATTCACCCCGTCGCCCGGCGCGAAGATATAGGTATCGTTGCCGTCGCCGCCAATCAGGGTCTGGTTGCCCGCGCCACCGTTGATCGTATCGTTTCCGGCCCCGCCGGAAAGCGTGTCGCTGTAGGCGCTCGCCGTGATGCTGTCCGCACCTGACGTTGCACCTACCAGCCGGGCAATAATAGCATCACGATCCCATGTCGCGGTTCCGTTGAAACTAAAGGATTCAATTTCGTAATACTGAGAGGAGAAGAATTTTTTAATGGTGACGGAATCCCCGGCATAGCCCGAGAAAGCGATTTTCATATCGTCGCCGGTGCGGGTAATGCCAATCATCGCCTGCGTGACGCTTGCGCCAAAACGAAGCGTGTCAGGATCGTTGTAAAAGATATTGTCGAGCGTATCCTGAATGACGTCGTTTCCATCCCCGAGATTAAATATATACGTATCGGCTCCATCCCCGCCATCCAGCGTATCGTTACCTTTTCCACCGCTCATCGTGTCAGCGGTAAAGAAGCCGGTGATCGTGTCGTTACCGGACGTGCTTTGCAGTAGCTTCGAGCGGATATAAGCGGTATCCCAGATCGTGGACGCCGCCGCCTCGAACGTTACCGCAGCTACTTCATGCGGGGGCAGCCCGATATTGAATATCTTGTGGTGATCCTGAACCGTCAAGGTTTCTCCGGTATTCAACTTTAGTACCAGATCGAAACGGTTGCCGTTACGCCCGATCGTCACCTGCGATGGCAGAATATCGCCGGTAAACAGGATGCGGTCATCACCGGCCCTGAAAATTTCTTCTTCATATTCGTAGATGGTGTCGTTACCCTGACCCCGGGCAAACAAGTATGTATCCGTGCCCTCTTCACCCCGCAGGAGGTCGTTACCTGCCCCTCCGTTGATCGTATCGTTCCACGATGTTCCCGTCACAGTGTCGTTGCCACTGGTATACGTAATCAGCAGGGGCTTTATCTGGTTGGCGGTGAGCGTTCTGTCGGTGAAAACGAATTCCTCTATCTGGTAAGGGGGGAGTCCCACATTATAAACTTTGACTTGCTCCTCAACAGTCAGCGTTTCTCCGGTCGCCGTGATGGTAACCACCACATCGTCAGTACCTTCTGGTCTGGTAAAAGTAACCGCGCCGGAAGCCAGTCCGGTGAAGATCACGCGGTCAGTATGAGTAGAGGCAACCCCCCAGTCGAGATCGTAAATCACGTCATGACCGTAGCCGGTCGAGAAAATATAGGTATCGCCTTCGGTATCGCCTTCCAGCCGGTCGTTGCCAGTGCCGCCATCGAGCGTATCCTGAGAGAAATCCCCAAGCAACACATCGTCGCCGGGAGTCCCCGCCTGCAAGATAAGCCGGATATCGTGCCACGACCAAGCGCTGTTGTCCTGAAAGTAGAACAACTCGACATTTTCATTAAGTGAGAAAATACCCGAATAGCCGAAAACAATAGGATCGAAATGTCCTTTGACGGTCAGGGTTTCACCCGTCGCCTTCAGAGTGATTATCAGGTCTTTATCATCTCGCTCCAGCGCCACGCTGCCTTTTGTGATGCTTGCGCCGAAATAAACGGCATCGTTCGACTTATCGAGTACACTGAACATATGATCTTCGATCACGTCGTGCCCGTCACCATAGCCGAAGATATAACTATCGCCGGAATCACCGCCGCGCAGCGTATCATTGCCCGCCCCGCCGTACAATACGTCACGACTGAAGAACCCGGTAATCACATCATCACCGCTGGTATGCTCCAGCAGCTTATGTGCGATTTCATTGCCACCCCAGACCGTACCATCGGCAAAGACGAATTTCTCGATACGATCCTCAACGGTAAAAAAATTACTCCAGCCAAGAACCCCGGCATCGAACTGGTTTTTAATCGTCAGGGTGTCGCTATACCCGGCAAAGGAGATTTTCAGATCCGGCAATTCGTATTGCCCTGACGTGCTATCGGCGTCAAGGCGGGTCAGGCGCAGCATATCGGGCGTGATGCCCTCGCCGAATTCCACCACGTCATTGCGCTTGAACAAAATGTTCTCCTGCTGCTCGTCAATCACGTCCTTTCCATCGCCGAGATTGAAGCGATACGTATCGCCGTCATTGCCGCCGCTCAGCGTATCGTTGCCCTTGCCGCCCGCCAGCGTATCCTGCTGGTGGAAACCTTTAATGACATCGCCTGCATCACGATTGAGGCGTTCAAGATAGACCTGTTGCAGTTCTTCCGCCGAGAGAATATGGCCGGAATTGAAAATGAACGATTCAATCCGGTTATCGGGCGTCGGCAACACGCCGTAATCCTCAAAATCACCATCATCGGCACTGACGAAATCCCCGTCCGGATCTTCAAGCGCGGGCAAAACGAAAGAATAATCAATCTCCGGAAAGGTGATAACGGTCTCCCCGGTCTGCGGGTTTTCGGTGATGCTGATGCCCGGCAAATTAGTGTAGCCGGTACTGTCGAATCCCGGCGGCAGTTGCGAGACAGAACCAAGCTGGATCAGTGGGTTATTGATGATCGCATACAGGCCGACCGCAATGCTGTTGAAATCTGCCGTACCGAGTACGGTGCTCCAGAACTGATCCTCGATGACGATACTGCCGCCGTCCTTAAAGGTCATCTTCAAGTCGTCGCCATCTGTTCCCTGACGCGTCAGCGTCACCTCGTCGAGCCGGATATTCGGCCCGAGCACAAGGTTATCGTCGTAATCGAGGAAAAAATCTTCCTGCACGTCGCGGATAATATCGTTTCCGTCGCCGAGATAGTATTTATAGGTATCGCCATCATCGCCGCCGACCAGCGTATCATTGCCCTTTTTGCCGCGCAGCAGATCGTTATCGTTCGTCCCTTCGATATAATCGTGGCCGTCAGTCTGTTGCGCCGTGATGATTTCTCCACGAATTTCCACCGTGGTTTTCGCCGTGCCGTCAGCAAAGGTGATCTGCTCAATCGTGTGATCCGGGCTGCCGCTGTCGAGAAACAGATTGCCGGTTTCCGCATGATCGAAATGGCTGATGACGGTGACCGTATCGCCATTGGTGTTATCGGTGATCACGAGATTATCTCCGACCCGTGACAAGGTTGCGTTATCGGCGGTCAGATGGGTGAAACGCAGCGTATCGGTCTGGGTATCGAGCGCATTGGTAAGGGCGGCGATGGCATTGGCGGGCACATAATGTTCCGCCGTATAACCGTCGCCGGAGTGCTCGTTGATG
>JAKFYP010000153.1 GCA_021730835.1 Alphaproteobacteria bacterium | reverse complement strand
GCGGAATATAGGGCAGCAAGACCCCGGCATGAATAGTGAAATAATCCACACCCTGCTCGGCCTGCTCAATCAGCGTATCGCGGAAAATTTCCCAGGTCAGGTCTTCGGCGACGCCGCCGACTTTCTCCAGCGCCTGGTAGATGGGCACGGTGCCGATGGGAACCGGCGAATTGCGGATGATCCACTCGCGGATATTATGGATATTACGCCCGGTGGATAAATCCATCACCGTATCCGCTCCCCAGCGAATCGCCCAGACCAGTTTGTCCACTTCGTCGGCGACCGAGGAAGTGACGGCGGAATTGCCGATATTGGCGTTGATTTTGACCTTGAAGTTACGCCCGATAATCATCGGCTCGGCTTCGGGATGGTTGATATTCGCCGGGATGATGGCCCGCCCACGGGCGATTTCATCGCGGACGAATTCAGGAGTGATATGAGTGATGAGTGATGAGTGGTGAGTGGCGGGTGTAGCGGTTTTCTTATCTCGCCACTCGTCACTCGCTACTCGCCACTCCCTTCTTTCATTCTCCCGTATCGCCACGTATTCCATCTCGGGCGTAATGATACCGCGCTTCGCATAGGCCATTTGCGTTACGGCTTCCTGCCCTTTGGCCTTAAGCGGATGGCGCACGATATTGGGGAAGGCTTCAACCAATGTATAGCTCCCCCCTTGAGGGGGAGCGGATGAAGCGAGACTGCTTGCAGACGAAGCTGAATCGTGGGGGGAATCTATATTTTTACCCCCCACAAAATTTCTACGGTTCTTCAGGCCTTGAAGCTTCTGCTCCTCCTCAAGGGGAAAGCCGGACTGCCACCCCTTCAGCCCGTTATCTTCCGGCAATACTTCGCGCCCTTCATAGGATTCCACATCGCCGCGCTCGCGTATCCAGCCATCGCGCAGCCGGGGCAGACCGGCGCGGATGTCGGTGCGGTAGATAGCGTCCGTGTAAGGGCCTGAAGTATCATAGACGACAAAATCCGGCTCACCCGCCGAGGGAGACAGCGCAATCTCGCGCATGGCAACGCGAACATGCTTAAACCGCTCGCTTTCGACATAGATTTTTTTCGAGGCGGGCAGCGGCCCGGTTGTCACATTGAACTGCATGGATTCTTTTTTGCGGGCGGCGGAAGACATCGGATATACCTCGTAAGGATGAAAGAGGCCGCACTATACAAGGGAATTTAGCCGATGACAACGCGCAGTTGGGAAATGATAGCGGGTCAGTTTGAATTTTATAGTCATTCCACTTAACAATTTCCCAAAATAATTGAATAATTGGAATGACAGGCTTGCGACGGCAAGCCCGCTGCTTATGCGGCGTAACCGACTTTATTTTTCTCTTGGAGAAAAATAGAGTCAAAAGACAATCGTCGTTTTTTGCACTTTTTAGATTATTAAGAGATATTTGGCTGGTCTCGCAGGGGAATGATTCATATCTTGTGTGGAATATCGTAGCAAAGTATAAATCTCCTTTCGGGGATGAGATTCATACGGTTAAGAGTGACAATATTTTTCTTGATCCCTCCCCATATGTAATGATTGGCAAAAAAATAGATGTGCTGGTCGATCCCAGAAACCCGGCACTTTACTGGGTTCCCATTGGATTCTTACCGAAAAAAGGCCTTGGTTGTGTTGATATCCCACTCAACAGAGATATTGCTTAAAAATGCAATCCTGCAACTGGCCGCCGCCGGGATTGACGGTGCGGCGGGAGATGCCCGATTGCTGGCGGAGCATGTGCTGGGCATCACGCGGGAAGCGAGGCTGGCCGGTTATACGGGAGAACTGAGCGAGGAGAAGGCGCAAGCGTTCCGGCGGGCGGTAGGGCGGCGGGCCGGAGGTGAGCCGGTCAGCAAAATCACGGGCCGCCGGTCGTTCTGGAAGCATGATTTTATTGTCACCCGCGATACGCTCGATCCCCGCCCTGATACGGAAACCCTGATTGAAGCGGCGCTTCATTTCTTCCCCGACCCTAGCAAGGCTCTGAATATTCTTGATTTAGGGGCGGGATCGGGGTGCCTGCTACTCTCATTGCTGGGCGAATATCCCCGTTCTTTCGGGCTGGGCGTGGATCTCTCACCGGCAGCGCTCGATGTGGCAAAACGCAATTGCCTGCAACTCGGGCTTGAAAAGCGTTGCGTTTTCCGGCAAGGTAACTGGTGTGAAGGGATAAAGGGGAAATACGACTTGATTGTCGCCAACCCGCCGTATATTCCTTCCGGGGCCATTGCCGGACTATTGCCCGATGTCCGCGATTACGATCCTCTGCCGGCGCTCGATGGCGGCGGGGATGGCCTTGAAGCATATCGCCTTATTATCCCACAGGCGGTGGAGTTGCTTGCATCGGGAGGGCTGCTGGCGCTGGAAGCAGGCGCAGGGCAGGAGCGGGATATACAGGAAATCGGAGTCAGGGCGGGACTTAAAAGCCTGCCCTCAAGAGCGGATCTGGCAGGCATTGCCCGCGCCGTATTATTTTCAACCCACCCACGATCTTAAGGAAACGCTATGAACATGCGGAAAAAATACGGCCATAGTAATAATGGCCATAATAACAGCAACAACAGCGGTGGCGGCGGTAATCCGCGGCGGCGCAAATACAGTGGCCAGCGCGATGGCGGGCACGGGCACAGCCGGGGGCGTCAGAGTAGCATGCAGCCCGCCGATGATTCGGGCCATATCAATCCGCGCCAGCGCCAGCATGCCAAGAGCCAGCGCGAGAAATACATCAGCATGGCGCGTGACGCCGCTTCTTCGGGTGATCGCGTGCAGTCGGAATATTACCTGCAATGCGCCGACCATTACAGCCGTATCCTGATTGCGGCGCAGGAGCAGTATGAGGCACGCCGACAACAGGACGGCTATCAGGATAGCGGCATGGATGACGAGGATGCAGATGGTGGCGCGGACGGGCAGGTAGACGCGATGCCATACGATGAGGAGGAGCGCCCGCAGCGCCGTTATGGCCATGCCCGGACGGACGACGGCCATGATGCCGACGGGTTCGATCAGGAGGGATATGCGCCGAGGCAGCGCCAGAGTCGCGGCAGGAGCAATGAAGAGGGTCAGGAACGCGGCCCGCGCCGCCGGGGACGCCCACCCCGCGCCCGTTATGAGCCAAAGCCCGCAGGCGACGGCAATGCGGGCGATGCAGCGGACAGTTCCTCGCTGCGCGATATTTTGCCCGCTCCCAAGGAAGCCTCTCATTGACGTGCGCGACAATCGCTGTCAGAACAGTCACTGTAATCGCAGGCTTTCTGACACGGAGTTATCCTTATGACCGCTGCTTCCCATACCGTTGGTTCGTTCCTGTTCGATTATCTTTACCAGCAAGGGGTGGAACATGCGTTCGGCATCCCGGGCGATTTCGCCCTCCCAACTTTCCGCTGGCTGGATAAATCGCCAATCAGGCTCATCAATATGACCCATGAGCCTTCGGTCGGGTTTGCCGCCGACGGCTATGCCCGCGTGCATGGTCTGGGCGTGGCGGTCGTCACCTATTGCGTCGGTGGGCTGAACATGCTCAATTCCGTCGCCTGTGCTTACGCCGAGAAAAGCCCGGTGATCGTTATTTCCGGCGGCCCCTCGCCCTCGGATCGCAAAGCCGACCCGCTTCTGCATCACAAGGTGCGCACCTTCGACACCCAGCGCCGTATTTTCGATGAAGTGACCTGCGCCAGCGCCGTGCTGCTCGATCCGAAAACCGCCGCCTCGGAGATTGTGCGCGTGGTGCGGGAAGTGCAGGCCCAGTGCCGCCCCGGCTATATCGAAGTGCCGTTCGACGTGGTGGATATGCCCATTGAGCCGCCCGCCCTGCCCAATATCCCGCTGCCGGTCAGCGAGCCGGAGAATCTCGCCGCCGCCATCGAGGACCTCACCCAGATGGTGGAGCAGGCGAAAAACCCGGTGATTATTGCCGATGTCGAATTACATCGCCACAACCTGACCGATCTGGCGGTTGATATTGCCCAGAAATTCAATATTCCGATTGCCGCGACGCTGCTTTCCAAGAGCGTCATCAGCGAACAAAACCCGCTTTATATCGGCGTCTACAGCGGCGGGCTGTCGGAGCCGCAAACCCAGCAATTCGTCGAGCAGAGCGATTGCGTCATCATGCTCGGCGCGTTCATTACCGATATGTTCCTCGGGTTTTTCACCGCCGATCTCAACCGAAGGAAAACCGTCATCGCCACGACGGAGAAAATCCAGATCGGCCTGCGCCGCTACGATCATGTGGTCTTCAGTGAGTTTCTCGAAAAACTGCTGGCCAGCAACCTCAGGCCGAAACCCGCTTTTGAGAATCCGGTCAGGTTCCCCGAGAAAAACCTGCTGCCGCAATTTACGCCCGATGAGCCGGTCAGTATCGAAAAATTCTTTGCTATGCTCGGGGCGATGATGCCCGAGGATGCCACGGTCGTCTGCGATACCGGCGATGCGCTGATCGGGGCGATTAATCTGCGCACCTCACAGCGCAAGAATTTTATCGCCGATGCCTATTACCTCTCGATGGGCTTCGCCGTGCCTGCCGGACTGGGGGCGATGGTCGCCAATCCCGATTCCCGCGCCATGATTATCGTCGGTGACGGCGCGTTCCAGATGACCGGTATCGAATTGTCCACCGCCGTCAAGGAAGGACTCGCGCCGGTCGTCTTCCTGCTCAATAACGACGGCTACGGCACGCAGCGCAATATCCTCGATGGGCCGTTTAACGATATCCAGCCGTGGGATTACACTAAAATCTGCGAGTTGATTCAGGGCGGAAAAGGCTACCGCGCCGATACCATGCAGAAGCTCAAAAGCAGCATGGAAGAAGCGCTGGCCGATATGGACACGATGGCGCTGATCGAGGTGGTTGTGCCGCGCAACGATTCCAGCCGTTCACTCAGGCGCCTGGGGGAAGAACTCGGTAAACTCCGCGACGCCGAGAAGAAGAAATAATGCGCAAGCGGCATGTTGCTATTTTTAAAAAACCGTCCTACACCTGAGAGGTGCATTTATTGCTATTCGATACTTACCGGAGGGCCTTCATGTTCAAACTGCTGCTGGAAATGGGAATCGTGATGGGGTTGCTGGCGCTGGTCGCCTGCAATACGGTTGAGGGGGTAGGCAAGGATTTAGAAAGCGCCGGAGAGGCGATCAGCGGCACGTCCCGCGATGTGCGCAATAAGCAAAACTAGCGTATTTTTGATTCATCACACCGTATCCGATCCGACAACTCAAACATCACCTTCATCCAGTAACTCGATATAGCCGATTTACTGGTGTGACTGCACATCAATCAATCGGCTATCACCTGCGACTGTGGGCGCGCCACCTCACAGGTGGATGCTGTATCTTTATCGTTGGCCAGCATCCCACAGGTGGATGCTGTATCTTTATCGTTGGCCAGCATCCCACAGGTGGATGCTGTATCTTTATCGTTGGCCAGCATCCCACAGGTGGA
>JAKFYP010000167.1 GCA_021730835.1 Alphaproteobacteria bacterium | reverse complement strand
TCTTTTATGACACAGCATCCCACAGGTGGATGCTGAACTCTTTTATGACACAGCATCCCACAGGTGGATGCTGAACTCTTTTATGACACAGCATCCCACAGGTGGATGCTGTGAGTGGCGCGCCCGCTGTCGCGGGCGATAGCCGATTTGATTGATGTACAGTCGTAAAGTAAATCGGCTATACATGAACCGAAGCGGCTGTCCGTCCGCGTCTGCGGGCAACATAAAGCTTATGCACAGGCATAAACGCCTGCGAATCCTTTCTTGCCGGTTTCCTCCATGCACCATCGCCTTGACCGCTTTTACCGCCTGTGGGGAACGCGCCTGATTCATTTGATTTATAATCCTGATTTTACCGGGTTCGATAAACTTCCTGAGAGTGGCCCGGTCGTACTGGCCAGCAACCATGTGTCCTATGTTGACGGGCTGATTATCGCCGCCGCCTGCAAACGGCCAGTGCGTTTCGTGATTTACGAGCCGATTTACAATATGCCGGTGATCCATCATTTTATGCAGGTCAACCGCGCCATCCCGATCCGCCCGACCAAGCAGAGCGTCACCCATGCCCTCGCCATGATCAGGGAAGCGCTTGACGCCGGGGATATGGTCTGCATTTTCCCCGAAGGCCAGCTAACCTATACCGGGGGACTGAGCCGCTTCAAACCGGGTATCGAGCACATTATCCGGCAAAATCCGGTTCCGGTCTATCCGGTTGCGCTCACCGGATTGTGGGGCAGTCTTTTCAGCCGCAAATTCCTCGGTTCGTGGAAACGTTTTGTTCCGAGGAATCCGCGCCACAGCCTGCATGTCACCTGTGGCGAGCCACTGATGCCGGAGAACGTGACGGTCAACCGCCTGCAATCGGCGGTTTTGCGGTTAAAATACACGTAAGCGCATCTTTTTGCCTCATTATATATAGCCGATTTACTTACCCGACAGCAAAAAGACATCGCTATCTCGTCTCGTTTCTGTGCCTTAAAAGGAAAAGATAGCATTTTATTAAGATTTATCTGCTAGCGTGATGGTTAGAGGAGTATCATGGCCGATATCCTGATTACCGTCCTGCAAGCCCTTCAACTCGTGGCCCTGCTGCCATGCCTGCTGATCATTGCCTTTTTGCTGCTGACTTCGCTGAATATCCGCCGGTCAGTCGTTCCTGCCCTGTATTTTTGCTCCCTTTGTTGCAGTTTTATCATTCCTCTGCTGCCGCTATTTTTTGCCAATGGCAATAACTACGTGCTGGCGGCGCTTCTGTTCGGTGAAAGCCTGACTCCGGCGTTGTGTTTCCTGCTGGTTATTCAGTTTTTGCTCGGCGCAACGCCACCTTTCAAATACTGGCTCGTACTGGCTATTCCTGTTTTTGGCGGCACGTCCTTTATCTACGGCGCGGTATTTCTGGAAGAAGTTTGCCTCAATACGGGCAGTAATTGCCTGGAGCCGAATTCGCTGCGCACGCTCTATTCGATTTTCAGCGCGGCGATGATCTTTCTGCTGCTGATTATTCAGCATAGCCGCTCCGGCCTGTCGATTTCGCGGGGCGATCAGGCTCGCGCCCATAAATACTGGCTGATGATGGCGCTGATCATGCTCAGCGTGCAGATGATGGTCGTGGATCTTGCTCTGTTGGCCGGGCTGCTTGAGGAGCAAAATGCGGCATTTATCGCCACGGTGATCCGGATTGCCTTTATTTACCTCGTGATGACCTCGCTGTTTCGGGTATTCGACCGGGTGTTTGAACTGGATGTGGCGCGATTGCCGACTTTTGCCGGTAAAGGCGCAGGGCGAGAGGAGAAGGAGAAAAAATCTGTAGCCTCTATCATTGAGGCAATGGAGGAGAAAAAACTCTATCAGGAAATGGGGTTCTCACGCGCCGATCTGGCTGAGCGTATCGGTATCCCGGAGCATACGCTCTCGAAGTTGATTAACCAGACTTTTGGCAAAAATTTCAATGAGTTCATCAATGATTACCGAATCCGCGAAGCCAAATCCCGCCTCCATGATGAAAATACCCCTGTGACCGTCATTGCATTTGAGGTAGGCTTTAACAGCATTGCGTCATTCAACCGCGTCTTCCGCAACTTCGCCGGGATGTCGCCAACTGAATTCCGCACGGCTGGCAGGCAACCCGGATACGAGTAATGGGCCGCTTCTTCAGGACTTTACTGATCAATATGCTGATCGGCAGCGTACTGCTCTGGTGCGTGGGGCTTTATATCTTCACCATCTCCCTGCCAGAAGCCACGGATACGAACGCACGGCAGGCCGCCGATGCCATCGTCGTGTTGACCGGCGGTGTTGACCGGCTGGAGGAAGGATTCCGGCTGCTGAAGGAAGGCCGGGCCAAAGCCATGCTGATTTCCGGCGTCGGCAAGGGGGCGCAGCTTCATGAGCTGCCCGGCGCGACGCTGATTGAAAACGATCCACAACTGGCCAGCCGGGTATCGCTCGGCTATATGGCTGACAGCACCCGCACCAACGCGCTGGAGGCCCGTGACTGGATGCTCGATCATGGTTACCGCTCAATGTTGCTGGTCACAGCAAGTTACCATATTCCCCGTAGCCTGCTGGATTTCTCGCTGCTGATGCCGGGCTATACCATCCTGCCCCACCCGGTTGAACCTTCCGATTTCTCCCGCAAGGTATGGTGGAAAGACAGCCGTTCTCTTCGCCTGCTGGCTTCGGAATTCAACAAATATCTGGTGACGCGGTTTAAAACCCAGAATGCGGCCTTTGAAGATGCCGGCGAACCTGCCTGACCATGTATCACCATCTGCGCACCGCCCTTTATACCCTGTCTACCCTGTCATGGACAGCCTCGCTGGCCGTGCTGTTTATCCCGCTGCTACTGCTTGCGCCCGAACGCCGCGCCGGGATTGTGCCGCGTGTCTGGACGGGAGGGGTGTTATTTCTGGCGCGCCGGATCTGCGGGATCAGAGCGCAAGTCGAGGGAGCGGAACATATCCCTGAAGGCGCGGCGATTTTCGCACTCAAGCATCAATCGGCCTGGGAGACATTCTTTCTCTGGCATCTGCTTGCCTCGCCGGTGTTTATTCTGAAAAAAGAACTGCTGGGCATTCCGGTCTTCGGCTATTATCTCGGGCGCACGCCAATCATCGCCATTGACCGCAATAATCCAAAGCAGGCGCTGAAGGACTTAAAGGAGCAGGCCGTGACCCATCTGAGAGCCGGTCGGCAGGTGGTGATTTTCCCCGAAGGCACGCGCCTGCCGCCGGGTACGCGTGGCAAATACAGAAGCGGCGTGGCGACGCTTTACGCCGAAAGCGGCATGCCGGTGATCCCCGGCGTGCTCGACGCGGGGCAATACTGGCCGAAATGGCCGGGGGTCAAGCGTTCTGGTACGATCACCCTGCGATTTTTACCTCCCATCGCCCCGGGCATGGAGCGCGAGGCCTTTCTTGCTCTGCTTGAGGAGCAGATGGAAGCGGCGGCAGCGGAGTTGTGCGCCTGACGCATCCTCCTCACCCTTTGAATGAAAAATGTCGGCATCCTCTCTGCAGCATCAAAAAAGGCGATGATCCGAAGGTCCCATCTTTCTGATACGGGTGGGAAAAGGGACAAGGCGTCACACCCCGGATGGCTAGCCCCGCCCTTCTCCCATAGGAAAACCGGTATTCCTATTGTGCGCTATCCTGAATTTTCTCGCCTGCGTCCTCAACCGCGTCACCGAATCTTTCAGCGGGCGAATGATCCTGTAGTTGCTTGCCCGCGTCTTCGATGCCGCCGGAAAGCTCATCCCCGGCTTCCGACAGCCGTTCCCCGAGATCGCTGTGTTTTGGTTTCAGGATCAGCGCACCGGCAATCACGGCCAGTATCAGCGTGATAATAAGCAACATTGAGTTTTGTGAGTTCCGCGTCATGTTTTTTTACGGCATCCGATAACCATGATTTAAGGTTACGCGATGTGGCCTTAACAGGTAGTAAGGCAGTAAGCCGCGAATCATCAAGGAAGTGTAAGGATCGGGCGAGGCTTATATCCAGAGTCCGGTTTTCAACTCGCCTGAAAAGATATGGGCAACCGGGCCGGTCATCCAGACATCGTGCAAGAAATCGCCCTCGCCGCCCTCCCAGACGATTTCCAGCAGGCCGCCGGGAAAGACGATTTCCATATGGCTGTCACACAGGCCAAGCCGTCGCGCCGCCACCGCCGCCGCGCAACCCGCCGTGCCGCAGGCGGGGGTTTCGCCAACGCCGCGCTCCCAGGTGCGCAGGCGGATGCGGGCGCGATGCTCAACCATCGCCACGCTGATATTGGCTCGCCCGGGAAACAGCGGGTCATGCTCCAGCGCCGGGCCGAGTTCGGCCAGCGGGATGGCATCGGTATCGGCGACAAAGTAAATTGCATGGGGATTGCCGACATTGACACCGACCGGCCTGCCCAGACCGTTACGCTCCAGCGGCAGCGCCAGCGTGTCTGCCTCGCATGCCAGCGGAATATCACGCCAGCCGGTGCGGGGAATGCCCATATTGACTGATACAAGCTCCCGACCGGCTAAGCGGCATTCGAGCATATCCGCTTCGGTTTCGATCAGCGCGGCGTCCTTGCGCGCTTCGCGCATGAGCAGCCACGCCACGCAGCGGGTGGCGTTGCCGCAGGCAGCGACTTCTCCCCCATCGGCGTTATATATCTGCATATAAGTATCGGCGCGGCTGGAGGGACGGAGTACGACCAACTGGTCACAGCCGATGCCGGTGCGTCGGTCGGCAATCTGGCGGACGGCGTTGCAGCGTTCGGCAGCGTCCTGTAACTGCATCGGTGCGTGACGCTGGTCAATGATCACGAAATCATTGCCGAGGCCGTGCATTTTTTCAAAAGGGAGCGTCATGGCAAAACAGGGTTTGGGCTGAGCGGCTGCGGCAGGCATGGTTATTGCCCCGGCACGTGCGGAGTTGCTCCGGATTCGTTTCCCATGCCCGGAATCTTATCAACGCAGTGCTTCATCGGTTGTTCCATGATTTCATCATCCACCTCCGTCGCCTCGCGCTGACCCGAATAAAGCTCATAGGGAACGTAGCGCATCGTCGCCTGCGCCACACAATTGCAGTATTCGAGCATCTCCGGTTGCGATCTGCCGAGTTCTTTACAATTTTCCTGTAACTCTTCTTTCACTGTTTCAGGATAACTGGCAAAGACCGGTGTCGCTATCAGCACGCATAGCAGCATGGCGGACAGTAAGGCGGGTAAGGAAGATATTCTCAACATCATACCATTATATGTCGGATTCTGCGAGCAAGCCATAGCATTTCTGATGGATCGCTTTTGCTTTTTCCTCTTCCGATTCTCCTGTATTGTATCAATTTTCACTTCCGTCCCGCCTCGATATGGATCGGGCCGTGCGAGCGGCCATGGACGAACTGGTCGAGATACTCGTTGCCGCTGTCGTCGATGCTAGAAGCCGGGCCATCCCAGATAATATCACCCTGATAG
>JAKFYP010000218.1 GCA_021730835.1 Alphaproteobacteria bacterium | reverse complement strand
ATGGAGCATATCCGGATCGTTCACCGCGGCAAACGGCGCGGTATCAATGCCCTGCCCGCGGATAAATTGCTTCTCCCGCAGGCGGTGGCGTGCGATATGAAACAAAGACGGGCCGGGGCGCACCGGCACGGAATGCGCCAATCGCGTCAGGCATTCGGAGGGCACGTTTTCAAACTCGACGGTGACGACATCCACCGCAGCGGCGAAGGCGGCCAGCGCCTTGGGGTCATCGTAGGCGGCAACGGTCGCGGCGGCGGCAATTTCAGCGGCGGGGGAATCGGCCTCCGGGCAATAAATATGCGCCCGGTAGCCCATGCGGGCCGCTTCCAGCGCCAGCATCCGGCCCAGTTGCCCGCCGCCGAGAATGCCGATCGTCGCGCCGGGTTCGATCACGGTCAGCCTTCCGGGGATTCGCCGACGCCTGCCGTCTGGGCATCGCGCCATGCAGCCAGTCGCCCGGCGATTGCCCCATCGGCCAGCCCAAGGATGGAAGCGGCGAGCAGCCCGGCATTCATTGCGCCCGCGCAGCCGATGGCCAGCGTGCCGACCGGCACGCCCTTGGGCATCTGGACGATGGAAAGCAGGCTATCCAGCCCGTTGAGCGCCTTGCTTTCAACCGGCACGCCGAGCACCGGCAGGGTGGTCAGCGAGGCAACCATCCCGGGCAGATGCGCCGCGCCGCCTGCCCCGGCAATAATCACCTGTAGCCCGCGTCCGGCGGCAGCGGTTGCATATTCGTACAGGCGCGCCGGGGTACGGTGGGCCGAGACAATCTTCGCCTCACAGGGAATCGCCAGCGCATCGAGAATTTCAGCGGCGGATCGCATGGTTTCCCAATCCGAGCGGCTACCCATGATCAGGCCCACTTTTGCCGTTGTATTTGCTTCCATAGGATTTTAGATCATCTGTTAGCGTTCAGTTGCCGTGCAGGCCTTACGCAACACAAGTTGCGGGCTTGCCTTGCAAGCCGACAGATTCTCCTGCATGCTTACGGCATGGCTGTGATGGAAAATTGGCTTGCCCCGGACGGGAAGCACGGTAACTTACCGTAAGATAACGCATGAGGCAAAGGCTTTTTCATGAGCAAAGCGGATACGATGCAAAGCGGACACCGGCAACGGTTGCGCAAACGCTTCCTTGAAGGAGGCGGCAAGGCGCTGGCCGATTATGAATTGCTTGAGTTGATCCTGTTCGCCGCCCGCCCAAGGGGCGATGTCAAGCCGCTGGCCAAGCAACTGATCAGGGAATTCGGCTCGCTGGGCGATGTGTTGCATGCCGAACCGGCGGCGCTTGCCCGCATGCCGGGCCTCGGCGATGCCGGGATCGCGGCCATCAAGGCAATAGGGGCCGCATCCGAGCATATGCTGATTGAGAAAATTAAAGGCGGCCCGATCATCCAGTCCTGGACGCACCTGCTTGATTACTGCAAAATGACGATGGGGCAGCGCAAAAAAGAACAGTTTCGCGTGCTGTTTTTAGACCAGAAACACCGGTTGATCGCCGATGAAAAACAACAGGAGGGCACGGTCGATCATACGCCGGTCTATCCGCGGGAAGTGCTGCGCCGGGCGCTGGAGCTTTCCGCTTCTTCCGTCATCCTCGTGCATAACCATCCCAGCGGCGACCCGACCCCGAGCAAGGATGACATTGAGATGACCAAATCCATCGCCAACGCCGCCCGCTCCATGAATATCAAGCTGCATGACCATCTCATCATCGCCTCCGGCGGGCATTATTCTTTCAAAAGCAACGGGCTGATTTGATTCGACGGTCTGACAGACTGAAAGCGCTTTCGGGAGAATTCCTTCCTCCGGGAGCATGGAATCTTTTGATATAGCCGATTTACTTGTGTGACTGCACATCAATCAAATCGGCTATCGCCCGCGACTGCGGGCGCGCCGCCTCACAGCATCCACCTGTGGGATGCTGTGTCATAAAAGAGTTCAGCATCCACCTGTGGGATGCTGTGTCTTATGAGGATGAGCATCCCACAGGTGGATGCTCATGCGGCGTAGAGTTTGTGCGCAAGCACAAACTCAATCAGCTATATGGGAACGGCAACAAAGGGGTTTGTGGAAATCATGAAGAAAAACGATGCCTTGGAACGCCGGCGAATAAAAACTGGCAATCATCCACGATCCGCATTATTGAAGGAAAACAATTGAGTTACGGAGAAACAGTGTTGAATGGTGCTGTAACTTGTTGTGATTTTTTGCAAAAATAGGACTCAGGGTCTGTTGTCCCTATGGACGGGGAAGCTGAACCCTCCTCAGGACACCAAAAACTACGATAGAAATGAGCGTCATGAGCGAGATCCACCAGACAGACGTAGCGATTATCGGGGCCGGGCCGGTCGGCCTGTTTGCCGTTTTCGAGTGTGGTATGCTGAAAATGCGCTGCCATGTCATTGACACGCTGGAGGAGGCGGGGGGCCAGTGCGCGGCGCTCTACCCCGAAAAGCCGATTTATGATATTCCGGGTTTTCCCGCTATTGACGCCCTCGATCTGGTTAAAAACCTCGAAGCGCAGATTGCGCCGTTTCAACCGGTATTCCATCTGGGACAGCGGGTTGAGGGGATTGAGGCGCAAGGAGAGGGTTGCCTGCTGAGTACCTCCAAAGGCGTGCGTGTGCAGGCTAAGGCTGTTCTGATCGTCGCCGGTTGCGGTGCGTTCGGGCCAAACCGCCCGCCCCTGGAAGGGATTGAATCCTATGAAAGCGAGAGCGTGTTTTACCTCGTAAAGCGCAGGGAGGATTTTCGGGGCAGGAGAATCGTCATCGCCGGGGGAGGGGACTCCGCCGTGGATTGGGCGTTGTCGCTCGCGCCGCTGGCCGGGAAGCTTTACGTCGTGCACCGTCGCCCCAAATTCCGCGCTGCCCCGGAAAGCGTCGGGCGGATGGAGAGGCTGGCAGCCGAGGGCAAAATCGAGATGGTGATCCCCTATCAGCTTGCCGGGCTGGAGGGTGACGGTAAACGCTTGTCCGGTGTGCGGGTGGCAACGCTGGACAATCAGGTCAGGACGCTTGAGGCCGATACGCTATTGCCGTTTTTTGGGCTGGCGATGGAACTGGGGCCGATTGCCGGATGGGGGCTGAACCTGAATATGAACCATATTGAAGTGGATCCGGCGACTATGCAGACCAATATGCCGGGTATTTTCGCCATCGGTGATATCGCAACCTATAAAAACAAACTCAAGCTGATTCTCTGCGGGTTTTCCGAGGCGGCGATGGCGGCGCATGCCATGCATCCGCTGGTGTATCCCGGTCAGGCGCTGCATTTTGAGTATTCGACCAGTAAAGGGGTTCCGGCGTGAATGCACGGGTGATAGACGGCAAGGCCATTGCG
Organism: Alphaproteobacteria bacterium; assembly: GCA_021730835.1. Taxonomy (GTDB): domain Bacteria; phylum Pseudomonadota; class Alphaproteobacteria; order Rickettsiales; family UBA998; genus JAKFYP01. The sequence continues at coordinate 2,122 of JAKFYP010000218.1, read as the reverse complement.
GCGGAGTTGCGCGGGCAAGTGGCGGCGGGCGTGGCGGAGTTGAAGCAGCGACACGGGTTGACGCCGGGGCTGGCCGTGGTGCTGGTCGGCGGCGATCCGGCCAGTCAGGTCTATGTGACGAACAAGAAAAAAATGACGGTGGAAGTCGGTATGCGGTCATTCGATTACCAACTGCCTGCGGATACGACCCGCGAGGCGCTGCTGGCCAAGGTGGCGGAACTGAACGCTGATCCCGGGGTGCATGGCATTCTTGTGCAATTACCCCTGCCGCGCAAGGAAGACGAAGCGCTGGTGATCGAGGCGATTGATCCGGCCAAGGATGTGGACGGATTCCATCCGTTCAACGCGGGTCGCCTGATGACCGGGCAGGGTGGGTTGATTCCCTGCACGCCGCTGGGTTGCCTGATCTTGCTCAAGCGCACGCTGGGCGACCTCTCCGGCAAGCATGCCGTGGTGATCGGGCGCTCGAATATCGTTGGCAAGCCGGTGGCGCAATTGCTGCTGGCGGAAAGCTGCACGGTGACAATCTGCCATTCACGCAGCCGGGATATAGAGGCGCTGGTGCGGCAGGGGGATATCGTTGTCGCGGCGGTCGGCATACCGGAAATGGTGAAAGCAGGCTGGATCAAACCCGGTGCAACCATTATTGATGTCGGGATCAACCGCATTGAAAAAGAAGGAAAAACCAGACTGGTCGGTGACGCGGCGTATGAGGAAGTCAGCAAAATAGCGGGCGCGATTACCCCGGTTCCGGGCGGGGTCGGCCCCATGACGATTGCCTGCCTTTTGCGTAATACACTACAGGCGGCATGCCGACAGCACGCCGTCACCTGTAATGTTATCGCCGCCTGAAAGGCGTCAGGCGAGCAGATTTGTGCCGAGCGATTCAGCCGGAGCGACTTCGATGGCGAATTGCCGTGCCGCAGCACGGGTGCTCTCGACATTCTGAAGCGCATCAGGTGAAAAGACCGGTTGCAGACGAGCGGGTTGCGGTATAACGGGCAAATAATATGCCAATGCAGTTCCCGTGTTCATGTTGACCTCCTGTCAAGCAATTAGCAACTTCATGTTGCCATCTTGCATATTATGTTCTTCTATCCCTGATTGCAAAGGGAATATGCAGCCGGTATGCCCCGTTTTCAATCTCTTATAGCCCTCGTGATAAAAATATGACGCCTTTTGAGTTTATCCTGATCTTCAGCGCCGCCGTACTGGCCGGAGGTATCAACGCGATTGCCGGGGGCGGCACGTTTTTCGCCTTTCCGGCCCTGCTGTCAACCGGTATCTCGCCGGTTGCCGCCAATGCCACCTGCACCATCGCCGTCTGGCCGGGATCGCTCGCCAGCGTCTGGGGCTACCGTAGTCAACTGAAAAATCCCCCTCCCACCCTGAGGCTGATGATCGCCGTCGCGCTGGTCGGAGGGCTGGCCGGGGCGCTGTTGCTGCTGGTCATTCCCGAAACCGCTTTCGAGCGCATGATTCCGTGGCTACTGCTGGGCGCGACCCTGCTGTTTGCTTGCGGCAGGCGCTTTTCCGACCTGATGGCGCGTCTGGGTGCGGGCCATCCGCGCTACGGCCCGTTCCGGCAGGTATTGGCGTTGCTGCTGCAACTGGCCATCGCGGTATATGGCGGATTTTTCGGCGCGGGAATTGGTATCCTGACGCTGGCCATGCTGCAACTGCTGGGGATGCAGGAGATGCACCGGATGAACGGGATCAAGACCGTTATCGCCGCCGCCATTAACGCCACGGCGGTGGTGACGTTCGTGCTGGCGGGGGTGATTTCCTGGCCGCATGCCTGGGTGATGGTCGCGGGCGGCATCCTTGGCGGCTATTTCGGGGCGAAATTATCGCTCAGGCTTCCGGCGGTGCTGGTAAAACGCTTCGTCATCGCCGTCGGGTTCGCCATGAGCCTGCTGTTTTTCATGAAATAAAGAGCATGTCTGGCCGGACGGAAAATTTTGGATAAAATCTTACCGTTTGTCATCAAATTATCACTACTGTCCGGTTAAGTATCGAATAGATTCAATTGTTTAGCAAGTTCGATGTTTTGGTTTTGCGGGTCATCGTTGTAGAGGGCGCAGGAAAGCTCGATTTTTTCGAACGAGTGGACGGACAAAAT
>JAKFYP010000201.1 GCA_021730835.1 Alphaproteobacteria bacterium | reverse complement strand
TACTGAAAGTAGCCCCGGCAACCCGTCCCCCCCTGATCCGGGAATCAGACGCCAAAAAACCGAGGCCGATATCACAGAGGACGTTATCAAAATCTAGCGCTATCCCGCTACACACGCCTTCGCCGCTTCAGCTACCTTGCGGGCGGTGATGCCGAAATGCTCGTATAACTCCGGGGCGGGGGCGGAAGCGCCGAAGCCCTCCATGCCGATGAAGCGGTCACCTTCGCGCAGATACCGATCCCAGCCGTAAGAAGACGCCGCCTCGATGGCGATGCGCGGCGCATCCCCCAGCACTTCCCGGCGATAAGCGGCGCTCTGAGCGTCGAACAGAGCCGTGCACGGCAGCGATACCACACGGGCGGAAATCCCCTCACCCGTCAGTATGTCGCGGGCTTCCAGCGCCAGCATCACCTCCGAGCCGGTCGCAATCAGCGTCACGGCGGCGTCTTGCTCCCCGGCCAGCGTGTAACCGCCTTTCGCCGAGAGATTCTCCGCAACCGGCTTGCGCCGTGCGGGCGTCAGGTTCTGGCGGGTTAAGGCAAAAAGCGACGGGCCGTCTTTGCGCTCCAGCGCCAGTTGCCAGCATTCCGCCGTTTCCACCGTATCCGCCGGGCGAAACACCCATAAGCCGGGAATCGCCCGCAGGCTGGCGAGATGCTCGACCGGCTGATGCGTCGGGCCGTCCTCGCCGACGCCGATGGAATCATGCGTCATGATATAGATCACCCGCAAGCCCATCAGGGCGCTGAGGCGAATCGCCGGGCGCATATAGTCGCTGAACACCAGAAACGTACCGCCGTAAGGAATGAATCCGCCATGCAGCGCAAGGCCGTTCATCACCGCGCCCATCGCATGCTCGCGCACGCCGTAATAAAGGTAGGAGCCGCCGCATTCATCCGGTTTGATCGGGTCATTGAATTTGGTCAGGGTGTTGTTGGAGCCGGTCAGATCCGCCGAGCCGCCGATGAGCGCCGGGATGTGCCTGCATAACACCTCAAGCGTCATGCCGGAGGATTTACGCGTCGCCACCGGCTCAGGATTGGCCGTCTGCTCTTTTTTATACGTGGCGAGCGCCTCCCGCCAGCCTTCCGGCAGGGAACCCGATAACATGGCATCGAAAGCCGTGCCCCTCTCGTCGTCAAGCTCCTCGCGGCGCTGCTCCCATGACCGGTAGTCCTCCTCGCCGCGTCTGGCCGTTTCGCGCCAGCCCCGCAACGTATCATCCGGTATCTCAAATGGCGCATGGCTCCAGCCCAGCGCCTTGCGCGCTCCTTCAATCTCCGAAGCCCCCAGCGGTGCGCCGTGGCTGGCCGAACTCCCCGCCTTCGTCGGCGCACCGTAGGCAATCGTCGTCTTGCAGGCAATCAGCGAGGGCTTATCGCTCTTTTGCGCCCGGGCGATGGCATTGCGGATCGCGTCATGATCGTGCCCGTCAATGCGCACGGCATCCCAGCCGCTCGCCTCAAAGCGCCTGATCTGATCGTCGGAGACACATAGCGAGGTCGGGCCGTCAATGGTAATCGCGTTATCGTCGAACAGCACAATCAGCTTGCTTAATTTCAGATGCCCGGCCAGTGATATTGCCTCATGGGAAATGCCTTCCATCAGGTCGCCATCCCCGGCAATGACGTATGTATAATGATTCACCACCTCGCCGAAACGCTCCGCCAGAATCTTCTCGGCCAGCGCCATGCCGACCGCATTGCCCAGCCCCTGACCCAACGGGCCGGTCGTCGTCTCGATTCCGGCAGCGTGGCCGTATTCGGGATGCCCGGCGGTCTTCGCCCCGAACTGCCGGAAACGTTTGATTTCGTCCATCGAGATGTCGTTGTATCCCGTGAGATAAAGCAGGCTGTAGAGCAGCATCGAGCCATGCCCGGCGGACAGCACGAAGCGGTCACGATCCGGCCAGCCGGGATGCTGAGGAGCATGCTTGAGGAAATCAGCCCACAGCACGGTTGCCACATCCGCCATACCCATCGGCATGCCGGGATGGCCAGATTTCGCTTGCTCAACGGCATCCATCGCCAGAACACGGATGGCATCGGCCATTTTTTTATAGGGTAACGTCGCAGGTTGGTTTTGAAGAGCCTGAGGCATAATCGGACACGGGGCAAAGGGTGATTTCGGCCTGTATTTCACATGCGCCGCGCCCTGACAAGCTCTAATTATTCCCCGATATGATATTCGGGCATTCTTCTTGCATTACAATCTACTGAAAAGAAGTTTCAACGTGCTGCATCAAAGCGTTTGCCAGTCCCGTGATTTTTCTCTAGTCTTCGTTCATGCTCATACGGAGTGCCTTCGATGGAATTCAAGCTTTCCGGCCGCAGGGAGACTTCCGAAACGGCGGCCCGACCGCAAAACAGGCGCGCCGGGGAAGCCGCGTCCTCCGCGGAAAAAGCCATGATGGCGTTTCAGGCCATCGCCGGTTATACGCATGAGAATGCGGAAGACAATCCGGTTTCCGAAGCCGGAAAACGCTTGTCGGAAAGCATTCTCAGGCTGGAGCAGGCAGTATCCCGCGCCCGGCAAAAACCATCGGCGGTAACGGCGGAAAATCTGCGCGGTGAGTCGGCCTTCGATGAGTCGAAACTGCTGGCCACCATTGAGAAATGGCAGCGGCGTTACGAGGAAATCCGCAAGGAGCGCGATACGCTGCGCCAGTCGCTCGAGGGCATGGAGGAAGAATGCGGACGCCTGCTGGCGGCGCGGGAGACCCTCAAGCGGGAGGTGGATGACGCCCATCGCTGGCAGGGCGAGTTGACGAAAAACACACGGCATGTGGCGGCGGGGCTGAATAAGGCCATCGCCCTGATTGATACGTTACTGGGAGAAGAATCGCATGAGAAGACTTGAAATCCGTTTGAACGGGCATCTCTACGCACTGGCCTGCGATGACGGCGAAGAGGATCACGTTCTGCAACTGGCCGATGAAGTGGATTCCCGCGCCCGCGAGATTGCCGCCCGCATGCCGAAAGCCGGTGAAGGGCTGGTGCTGGTGATGACGGCGCTGATGCTGGCCGATGAGCTATACGATGCGCGGCAGGAAGCCGGGACGCTGCACGAGAAGCTATCGCGGTTGCGTGCCCAGATGCAAAGCGGAAATTCGCAGGCGGCTTTCTCCTTCGCCGAGGGTGAGGCCGGTGAAGCGCTGGCCCGCACCATGCACGACATGGCCGGGCATATTGACCGCGTCGCCGCATCGCTGGAGGAGGCGTAATTTAAGTAGCGGTTCGCGTCGGGAATGCAACCACCCGACACTTTGAAGGTAAATACATGATCGGTAAATTGCGCGGCAGGATTGACAGTATCGCGGAGGATCATCTGATCATGGATGTCGGCGGCGTGGGGTATGTCGTCTTCGCCTCGCCACGCACGCTCGGGCAGATACAGGGGATCTCCGGCGAAGTGGCGCTGGTGATTGAAACCCATGTGCGTGAGGATCATATCCATCTCTACGGGTTCCCCGGCGAGCTTGAGCGCGACTGGTTCAGATTGCTGTTTTCCGTACAGGGCGTCGGCGCAAAAATGGCGCTTTCCGTGCTCGGGCTGTTTTCCCCGGAGGAACTGGCTAACGTTATCGCCGCGCAGGATGTCACCGCCCTGACCCGTGCTCCTGGCATCGGCAAGAAACTCGCCGAGCGCATTGTCGTGGAACTCAAAACCAAAGCCGGGAAGCTGCCGGTCGCCTTCGCGGCCCCTGCCTTCGCGGCGGGCGGCAGGGCAGGCGGCAAAACTACCCCTCCCGGCGGCGGTAGCGTGCAGCAGGACGCCGTATCGGCGCTGGTCAATCTCGGCTATACGCGCAGCGATGCCTTCGCCGCCGTCGCCCGCGCCATGCAGGACGGTGAGGACGGCATGGACGGCATCATCCGCGCCAGCCTGCAACTGCTGGCGGCGTGAGAAGCAAGAGTTGAGTAAACATACATAAACACATGAGCGCCGTATGAAGGGCATAGGAAAAAGATGAATTAAGTGTCAAGCGTTGTAATGATAACGCCGCTCATCCCTTCAGCGCCTTGACCAGCGCCTCTGTGACGTCGCGGGCATCGCCGAACAGCATCATCGTATTGTCGCGGTAGAACAGTTCGTTTTGCACACCGGCATAGCCCGGCGACATCGAGCGCTTGACGAAAATCACCGTCCCCGCCGCCGCCACGTCGAGCACCGGCATGCCGTAAATCGGCGAGGCGGGATCGGTTTTCGCCGCCGGGTTGGTCACGTCATTGGCCCCGATAACATAAACCACGTCGGTCGTGGCGAAATCGTTGTTGATCTCTTCCAACTCGAATACCTGATCGTAGGGCACATTCGCTTCGGCCAGCAGCACGTTCATATGCCCCGGCATGCGCCCTGCGACCGGGTGTATCGCATAACGCACCGTCACGCCCTGTCCTTCCAGCACGTCGGCCATTTCGCGCAAGGTATGCTGGGCCTGCGCCACCGCCATGCCATAGCCCGGCACGACGATCACCGAGGAAGCGTTTTTCATCAGGAAGGCGGCGTCCTCCGGCGCGCCGGGCTTGACCGGCCTGTCATCCGTTCCGCCGGTTGCAGCGGTGCTCTCACCACCGCCAAACCCGCCGAGGATGACGTTGATAATCGAGCGGTTCATCGCCTTGCACATAATGTAGCTCAGAATCGCCCCGCTTGATCCGACCAGCGCCCCGGTGATAATGAGCAGCGTATTGCCGAGCGTAAAGCCGATGCCCGCCGCCGCCCAGCCTGAATAGGAATTGAGCATGGAAACCACGACCGGCATATCCGCGCCGCCGATGGGAATAATCAGCAAATAGCCCAGCGCGAAGGCCAGCAGCACCATCACAATGAAAATAAACCGCGATTCCCCGGCGCAGAAGATCAGCAGCAGCAATAGCAAGCCGCACCCGATCAGCGCATTGAGCTTATGCTGGCTGGAGAAACGCACCGGCGCGCTTTTCATGATGCCGTGCAGCTTGCCGAACGCGACGATGGAGCCGGTGAAGGTGACCGCCCCGATGATCGCGCCCAGCCCCATTTCCAGCAGGCTGCCGAAGGCGATTTCACCCGGATTGCCGATGCCGTAATTCTGCGGCGACCACAACGCCGCCAGCGCGATGAACACCGCCGCCAGACCGACTAACGAGTGAAACGCCGCCACCAGTTGCGGCATGGCGGTCATTTTGATGGAGCGGGCGATATAGAAGCCGATGGCCCCGCCGGTAATAATCCCGGCCAGCATCCAGCCATAGGTGTTGACGGCGGGGTGCGAAAACGTCGTGATGATGGCGATCGCCATGCCGAGAATGCCGAATTTATTGCCGCGCTGCGCCGTCGCGGGCGACGACAGGCCGCGCAATGCCAGGATGAAGCACACGGCGGCGGTGAGATAGAGCAGGGCGGGGAATGTGGTCATAACAGTACAGGTTTTAGGTACAGGTTTTAGGTACAGGTTTTAGGTTACAGGTTTTAGGTTACAGGTTTTAGGTTACAGGTTTTAGGTACAGGTTTTAGG
>JAKFYP010000170.1 GCA_021730835.1 Alphaproteobacteria bacterium | reverse complement strand
GCTTCGCATAATAAAGCGGCGACGGACGGCCTATGTAATGTTTGAAATAGTAGTCCAGTTCGCTTTGAAACGCCGGATCGGCCTTTGCCGCGTTCCAGGCTTTCTCGACTTCGAGAATCAGCGGCATCAGGGTTTCCGCCACGTACCGTCCGCCATACGGGCCGAAATGGCCGCGCTCGTCGGGCATAGCGCGATAGGGAGGGAGGTTGCGGAGGGTTTGAGTCATGCAGTCTTACACAATCGAAGTTGGATGGCTGGAGTCTGGAACAGGGCTGACGGGTAATCCCTCCATCTTTAGCGGGGGTTTGGAGTAGAGAGTTTTAATGTGGTGGCTCTGCCGGTTTCATTGTTGGTGTGATGCTGCCGGTTACCATGTTAGGGCGTTCATTATTGTATGTCCAGAGCCGTGTTGTTGCGGTGTTTTTTGCCTCCTTGATTGTTGTAAATTCGCTCATTTTCAGCCATTTATGGCGGAGGGTGCGGTTGGAGACTATTGCATCGCTCCTCCTCCCGCTCACAGCACCCGCCTGCGGGAACTCACTGTTTCCACAAGTTGCGCTGGGCATCGGTGATACGGCGGGCATTCAGGAAACCACCGAAAAACGGCGTGGGCTTGGAGCAGTTCATCAGGGTTTCCACGTCCACGGTCGGCTTGCCGAACAGATAGCCCTGCCCGAACTTGATGCCGCATTCCCAGAGCAGGCGGGCGGCTTTTTCATCCTCAACCATCTCGCCGATCGTCGTGACGTTCAGGCTGGAGCATAACCCCGCCATCGCTCTGAGCATCTGCCTGCCGCGTACCGTCTTGACCGACTCACGCACGTAACTGCCGTCAATCTTGATGTAATCCACCTGTAAGCTACGCAAATAATCGAAGGAGGATTCACCCGTGCCGAAATCATCGAGGCAACAGGAATTTCCCTTCTCGCGTAATTGCTGGATAAACTCGTTGGCGATTTCGATGTTCTCGATTTTGAAGGATTCGGTGATTTCGACAATTACCTGTTTGCGGATGCGTTCGTAATTCTCCAGTATTTTATTGTAGGCGTCCATCACCAGCGATGAACTGAGGGAGCGCCCGGAGATATTGACGGCGACGCGGGGATGATTGCCTTTTTTCGCGGTCTCCTTCAGAACATCGAGGATTTTTTGCAGCATGGCCAGATCGAACTCACCGATCACCCCGGATTGTTCTCCGAAGCTGATAAAGTGAAACGGGTTGGAAAATACCTGCGCATCGTCAAACCGCACCAGACACTCGAAATGGTGGATAATACTGGTTTTGATGTCCACAATCGGCTGAAAGGCAATCTGGAAACGGTCATTATCCACAGTATCGCGAAAATGCTTTATTTTCTCAACCGTCTCTTCAAGCATTTCCTGATAACTCTCGGACAAGGCGCTGATGTTAAACGCCTCACCATGCTCACGGGCGAATTTATTGATCGTATAAAGCAGGGCATTGGCGGCATCCTGTTCAGTCAGATTGCCGGTATCAGCTTGTAGCGAGGCGATGACCGGCGCGATGCCTTTGCCCGCCGGGTCTATTTTGCGGGTAATGTCCGCCAGCCCCGATGCCAGCGACTCCTCGGAGATGGAATCGTCACGCAGCACGCTAAAGGTGTTTTCTTCGACAACACCTGCTGTGTCGCCGTCCAGTGAGTGCTTGCGGAGATAGTCGCTGATTTCCGTCAGCAGGGCGCTAGCCTTCTCAGGGAGCAGGTTGTCGAGCATCGGTTTCAGGCTGCTGAAATCAAATAAAGAGAGCGATAAGTGCTTGCCCTGTCTGTCGGCTTCGCGGATGCGCTTGCTGGCATCGGCGATAAAAGATTCCTTCTTGAGCAGGCCGGAGGACAGATCGCGCCGGAAAATTTCGCTGGATTCCTGCCCTTGCAGGCGTGGCAGGGAAAGCGTCAGGTAGATATGCGCGTCGCTGACATCGGCCCTAAACCCGGAGAGTAAAACCGGCAGCGGCGTGCCGTCGGCACGGGCTATCAGGACAGGGATTTGCTCGACGCGGGGGATATGGGAGAAATTGGCGATCAGTTCCGTGATGTTGGCGCGATCCTGCTCGTCAATGAGGAGGGGGAAAGAGGTGTTTTCAAGTTTCTCGGCGGATTGCCCGGTCACTGTCCTGACAGCGCCGTCCGTAAAGACGATATGGCCGTGCTGATCCAGTTCGATCAGCACGTCAGCCGAAGCAAACGCAAAAGCAACAAAACGGTCGCGTTCCTTTTTCATTTGCTGTTCGGCGGCATCGCTCATGATGAATCCATTTTCCTCTTCAGTTATTAACATATATTAAAATAATTAATATTTATCTAATGCGCCTTGTTTTTTATCCATATCCACCGGCTTGCATAAAATTTCAAGTATCTGATGGCATCCAAGCTCAATCATTTTATAAACATCAATAAAATCCTTTTCGCATCCATAATAGGGGTCGGGAACATCCGGTGTACCGGCAAGGCAGGCATACTCCGAAAACAAAATTATTTTATGGGCCGTTTCTTTTCGGGAAAGCCGCCTCAACGCCGCCACATGGCCGCGATCCATTCCGAGCAGCAGATCGGCCCGGATGAAATCATCGGCGGTAACCTGCCGTGCCCGCTGATGTTCCATGCGCACCCCGTTACCGGCGGCGATGCGTAACGTTCTCGGATCGGGCGGCTCTCCTGCATGACAGGCTTCAATCCCGGCAGATTCAATCTGTATGTGCCGCTGCATGCCGTATTCAGGCAACAGTGAGCGCATGATACCCTCGGCGGTCGGGGAGCGGCAAATATTTCCGCTGCATACAAAAACAAGATGTGGCATGCTTGCACGCATTAAAAAATGTTTGTCATTCACATATCCCTGTCAATGACCTCAGTCAAAGAGGAATAGCATGCGCACTTCATTTACACTGGCAATTTTTTCCAGTGCGTTTCTTCTGTTTCTGATCCAGCCGATGATGTCAAAACTGGTGTTGCCGCATTTGGGAGGCAGCCCCGCTGTCTGGCAGACTTCCATCATGTTCTATCAGGCGTTGTTGTTGTGCGGTTATCTTTACGCGCATCTGTCCCATCGCATTTTTGGCAATCGGGGACAGATACGCCTTCAGTTGGTGATCGTCGGATTGTCGCTGATCTGTCTGCCGCTGACACTGAAGACGGCGGGCAATATTGACCCGTCACAGGAACCGGTTATGTGGCTGCTGGTCGCGCTCCTGTTTTCCGTCGGCATGCCGTTTTTCCTGCTAGCGTCCAACTCCCCTATGATGCAGCACTGGTTCGCGCAGTTGCCCGACGAGGCGGCGGAAAACCCTTACTTCCTCTATAGCGCCAGCAATCTCGGTAGTTTTATTGCCTTACTCGGGTATCCGTTCCTTCTGGAGCCTCTGCTTAGTATTCCTTCGCAGATGAATCTCTGGTCTTTCGGGTATCTTCTGTTTGTCCTCATGATCGGCCTGAACGGAATCCGTATGTTGCGCAAACCGGAACTGTTTGCGGAAGGAAAACAATGCAAGGTGGCGCTCAAACACGAACCTGTCACCTGGGGTCGGCGGTTGCACTGGCTATTGCTTGCCTTCGTGCCCTCCAGCCTGATGCTGGGCGTCACGACCTATGTGACGACCGATATTGCCGCCGTGCCGATGATCTGGGTGATTCCGCTGGCGCTTTACCTGCTGAGTTTTGTGCTGTGTTTTCGCCCCCGCATGCCGGGTTATGCGTTCTGCGTAAAAGAGCAGGTCGCCTTCATACTGGCTGTGGTTATCATTATGGGTTCCGGCCTTGAGATTGTTACATATTTTCGCGTCCTGCATTTCGTAGCGCTTTTCATGGTGGCGATGGTTTGTCATGGTCAGCTCGTTGAGAAAAGACCGGATGCCTCGCGTTTGACCGAATTCTATCTGATTATGTCACTGGGCGGCGTATTGGGAGGAATCTTCAATGCGTTGATTGCACCCGGTATCTTCATCACCACGTTTGAATATCCGCTGATGCTGGTGCTCGCCTGCCTGCTGCGACCAGGCTCCGGCGATGGCATGCGTGCCAGAGTGCTGGATGTCGCCCTGCCTGCTGCCGCTTACGTATTCTTCCGCTATGTTCAGCCGCAAATGGCAATCTGGCTGGGCGGAAACTTTTCCGATCTGAATGCCTCCATTCTCGGGGCGCTTTATGACAATGCCGATGAAGTCAACGGATTACTTTCCCTGTCGCGCATCCTGTTTTATTTCATTTTCTGTGTTCTGATTTATCGCTATATGCGTGGACGCCCGCTGCGATTTGCCTTGTCGCTGGCTCTGCTGATGACGATTTCACCGACGATATTGCCGGGGTCAGGTTCTACGGATCGGGAAATTATTCATCAGGAACGCAACTTTTTTGGAACCAGCATCGTGATGGAATTTAAGAATATTCGGGAGCGTCAGTATCGGCATGGTACGACGTTGCATGGTATTCAAAGCCTGAACGAAGAATTCCGCCTGCGTCCCGGCGCTTACTATTATCCCCTCATTGATGTGCTCATGTCACTCGATCCGGCCTTGAAAGACGACCCCGTGGCCATTGCGGGACTGGGGGCCGGAACGCTTGCCTGCTTTGGTCACAAGGGGCAGACATTCGATATGTTTGAAATTGATCCGGCTGTTGTGCGTATCGCCGAAAACCCGGATTTCTTTACCTATATGCGCGACTGTCCGCCTGACAAGAAAGTGCTTTTGGGAGATGCAAGGCTGGAAATTGCCAAAATGCCGGAGAAAAAATACGGGCTGATTGTCATGGATGCTTTTACTTCGGATGCGGTTCCCGTGCATTTGCTCACCAGAGAAGCAGCGCAAATGTATCTGGAGAAGCTTAAACCGGGTGGCGTTGTAGCATTTCATATCAGTAATCGTCATCTGAATCTTGCCCCTGTATTAGCCGAAGTCGCTGGCTCGCTCGATGCCTCGATCGTCGGTAAATCCTTTGCGTTGAAGGGTACGGTGAAAGCGGTGGGAAAAGAGAAAGAGGTGGAAGAGGTGCTGGATGCCACAGGTAAAAAAGTCTACCATCCCAAACCTTCGGCGTGGGTCGTGATTGCCCGCCGGAAAGATGATCTGAAAAATCTAAAGGAGCAATATGGCTGGGTTGAGTTAAAACCATCCGGAAAACGTCCGTGGACCGATCATTACAGTAACATTTTTAGTGTAATGAGACATTAGCAGACTGTCAGGGAAGGCGCAGCGAGGCTGCAATCGCCGATGCCGCCGCCGCCGGGTCTGCCGCCTGCGTGATCGGGCGGCCAATCACCAGATAATCCGCGCCCTGCTCTATGGCCTGCGCCGGGGTCATGGTGCGCTTCTGGTCGCCGGTGGCGCTTCCCTCGGGCCGGATGCCGGGGACGACCAGCACGAAATCCTCACCGCATGCCTTGCGCAGCATGGCAATCTCGTAAGAAGAACAGACCACCCCGTCCAGTTGCGCGCTTTGCGCCAGCTCGGCCATCAGCCTGACCTGATCGTGCAGCGCCCGGTTGAAGCCGACCATCCCC
>JAKFYP010000226.1 GCA_021730835.1 Alphaproteobacteria bacterium | reverse complement strand
ATCTTGCAGCCACAGCATTTTACCATGTTGGCGTTTAAGCAGCATCAGCGCATAGAGCGCCATGCCGCCTGCAATAATGACCGCAGTGGAAACCAGCATCATCAGCGTCGTTTCGTTCATAATATCCTCGTTATCTGTTGCAAGCCGAAAGAGCGGCATACTATAGTGTTTTCTAATGGATTGCTACTTTGTCACCCTTCGCCTCATGTAGGTTTTACTACATGTCGGCTCGGGCTTCGCGTATCAATCTTATTAGAAAACACTATATAATCCCACGTCGGCGTGATGCAACGATGATTAAAACAAAAAAAGAGTTATCCACAGGTGCGCCCGCGATTGTCGTGCTGGCGGCGGGGAAAGGGACGCGCATGCGCTCCGATATGCCCAAGGTGCTGCATAAGGTGGCGGGCGAGGCGATGCTGGCGCATGTTGTGCGGGCGGCGGCGGCGCTGGAGCCGCAGCGTATCGTCGTTGTCGCCGGGCCGGGGATGGAAGACGTGGCGGCGGCGGCAAGGCAGGCGGGCGCGACGGATGTGGTGATTCAGCCGGAGCGCCTCGGCACGGGCGATGCGCTGAAGGCGGCCTTGCCGGTATTGCAGGGATGCACGGGCCGGGTGCTGGTGTTTTGTGGCGATGCGCCGCTGGTGACAGCGGAGACACTTGGCATGCTGCTGGCGCGCACGGCGGGAAGCGCGGTGGCGGTGCTGGGGATGGAGCCTGAAAATCCGGCTGGCTATGGCCGCCTGAAATGCGATGCGAACGGGATGCCGCAAGCCATCGTCGAGGAGAAGGACGCCAGCGAGGAGGAGCGGGCTATTCGCCTGTGCAATTCGGGGGTCATGGCGATTGAGGCGGTGCATCTGCCCACATTGCTCGGGGCACTGAACAATAAAAACGCCAAAGGCGAATATTACCTGACGGATGTGGTGGCTATCGCCCGGGAAAGCGGATTGCGCTGCGGTGTCGCTGTCGCGGCGGCGGCGGAGGAACTGCTCGGTGTCAACAGCAAGGCGGAGCTTGCCGCCGCCGAAGCCGCCATGCAGGCGCGGCTGCGGGCGCGGGCGATGGAGGCGGGGGTGAGCATGATGGATCCGGCCAGCGTATTTTTATCCGCCGATACGCGGTTTGGCCGTGATGTGACGATCCAGCCGCAGGTGTTTTTCGGCCCCGGTGTGACGGTTGGCGAACGCACCGAGATTCGGGCGTTTTCGCATATCGAGGGCGCAACCATCGGCGCGGATTGTATCGTCGGGCCGTTCGCCCGCCTGCGCCCCGGCACAGTGATGCAGGGGGATAACAAGATCGGCAATTTCGTGGAGATTAAAAACACGATGCTGGAAGAAGGCGCGCAGGCCAGCCATTTATCCTATCTCGGCGATGCGACTATCGGGGCGCGCACCAATATCGGCGCGGGTACGATCACCTGCAATTACGACGGTAAAAATAAATTCCGCACCAGCATCGGCGAAGATGTGTTCATCGGCTCCAACGCGGCGCTTATCGCTCCGGTGACGATCGGCAACGGCGCGCTGGTGGCGGCGGGCAGTACGATCACTCAGGATGTGCCGCCGGGGGATATGGCGATTGCCCGCCAGCGCCAGATCAATAAAACCCGCCGGAAAAAAGCTGGATAGTCAGGTTTCCTCCAGCAGGCGGCGAGTTAAGGTGAGTACCGATACCGTGGCCGGGTTAGCCTTGCGCAGGGTTTTCACGCAAGCCTCAATAGTTGCGCCGGTGGTCATCACGTCGTCAATCAGCACGATATGGCGCTCCTGAATCAGCGATTCCATGCCCGGGCCAACGGCAAATGCCCGCCGCAGATTGGCCTGCCTGCGGCGATAACTCAAACCGGCTTGCGGAGTCGTCGCCCGCACCCGCCGCAACCCCTGCGGCAACACGTTCACCCCGCAGAGTTTCGATAAGGCCCGCGCCAGCAGGGCAGATTGATTGAAGCGGCGCTTGGCCAGCCTCCGCCAGTGCATCGGCACGGGTATCAGCCAGTCGGCATCCTCGAACAACTCTCCCCCGGCGCGGTAAAGCAGGCGTGCTCCGTAGGGAGCGAGGCCGGTCTGATCGGCGTATTTGAGGCGAGTCACCAGCGGGCGGGTGATTTCGTCATAGCGCAATGCCGAGCGGGCGCGATCATAAGGCGGCAGGCGCTCTAAGCATTTGGCGCAAAGCGCATTATCGCCCATAGCGTAAGGGAAGGGATGCCCGCAGCAGGCACAAAACGGGGCAGTGAGGAAGCGGGTTTTAGAGAAGCATTCGGCGCAAAGCGTATGGGGAATATCGGTTTCCATGCGGCAGGAGGGGCAATGCGGCGGAAACATGCTATCGAGCAACAGCGGCGCAAGACTGTCTTTGAGCAGCCGTTTGCCGTTGCCAATCCATTGCCGGGCCGATAACATCCCGTATTCCATGATCCAGCCTCCCCTGTTGTTCGACCGTTCGTTACGCCGTCGCCGCCGTGAGCGCGCCGCCATCTCCTTTCATAGCCGTGATTTCCTCAAAAAGGAAGCCGGGGTGCGGCTGGCTGAACGGCTGGGCGAAACCCGCCGCGATTTCCCGCTGGCGCTGGATCTGGGCGCGCATACGGGGCTGCTTGCCTCGCTCTGGGAGGCAAGCGGAAAAGTGGGAAAATATGTGCAGGTGGACGGCGCGTATGGCATGGCGCGGCAATGCCTGATGCCTGCTTTGGTCTGCGACGAGGAAATGCTGCCGTTTCGGGAGGAGAGTTTCGATCTGGTGCTCAGCGTCATGGGGCTGCATGCGGTCAACGATCTGGCGGGGGCGCTGATTCAGATTAACCGCACTCTGAAGCCCGACGGATTGTTTCTCGCCGTATTGCCGGGAGCACGCACCCTTTTTGAGTTACGCGAAATACTGGCGCTGGCGGAAGAATCCCGCTCGGGTGGGTTCGGAGCGCGGGTGTTGCCGTTTATGGATGTGCGCGACGGCGGCAATCTGCTGCAACGCGCCGGATTTACCCTGCCGATGGCCGACAGCGAAACGCTGTGTATCTCCTATGCTTCACTGGGGGCGCTGCTGGATGATTTACGTGGCATGGGCGAGAGTAACATTCTGACGGCCCGCCCGCGCCGCCCACTGAGTCCGCCTTTGCTGGCCGAAGCCGATGCGCTGTACCGGCAACGCTACGGCAACGGGGAGGGAGGCATCACCGCCACGGTGGAGTTGCTGTACCTGACCGGCTGGAAGGCCCATCCTTCGCAGCCCAAAGCGGCGCGGCGGGGCAGCGGTACGCTATCGCTGGTTAAGGTACTCGGGGAAGGAGGGTAGGAGGGTATTACACTGCCGCGTCACGGGCGGCCTGCGCGATCATCGCCGCATTAACCGGCGTGCTCTGGCTGATAGGATCGGGATGCGCCTCCGGAGGATCAGCGGTGACACCGGGATTTTTCATCGCGCCGGCCAGTTGGGCCATATGCTCTGTATTGCGCGGAGCCTCAAGGGCCAGCGCGGCGGTTTTCTGCGTCTCGTCGCCCGGTATGGCGGAGGTTTTTGGAGGATTGTCACTCACAACAGGCTTGAATTTCACATCCGTTTTTGCCGGATCCTGCATCAACTCCCGCAAAGTTCCGAATATGGCGTATGTTCCATCGCCCACCGGCTTATATACCGGCTCACCCCCGCGCATTTCCACCAGTTCCACGCCTGATGCCTCTTGTGCAACATGCGCTGCTTTCTGGCGTGCTTTCTCCAGTTCTGCATCGGATATATTGGGGTTTTTCTTCCGGGTATGCGCCATCATTTCTGTGTATATATTCTGGTATACTGTCTCCGCATACACTTTCGCCATGGAATAGGCCCGGGTTTCTTTCGTCCCGACAGCCTGTGGCATATTATTTTCACCAATTACTTTTTCCGCCTCGGTAGCCAGCGCATCAACAGCGGTCTGCTTCAGATTGGCCAGCGATACTTTGCCCTGTTTCAGGCCGTCGGTAACTGCTTTGGAAACAATCGCTTTCCCTTCGTCAGATAAGGTATGCGGCGCAACGGTTTGCTCAAGGGAGGCTTTGAAAGCAGCCTGAATAGCGGTGTTTTCTTCAAACACCTTAACCGCTTTGACGGAATCGGGAACCCAGCCGAGCTTCTCTGTCAGGGCAGTGCCCTTATCCGCTATCCATCCGAAGATATTGCCCACAACCTCGATAATGGTTTTACCGGCGGGTGAGGCATTACACATCCTCACCAGAGCATTCATAATTTTGTTGTGCAAGCCATCGTTAATTTCCTGAGCTTTCCGGGCAGACCAGCCCGGCCCGTTCCACCAGTCAAGCGGCTTTCCAAGCAAACCAACAAAGAAGTTAATGAGCTTACTGGGCAGAAACGCAGCGGTGCTTGCAACATAACCGGCAGCCGTCTTCACCGCCTGATTGGCAATGGATAGCTCATACTTATCATAATCAACGGCCATATTCTTATTTTACCCCGAAACGGCCTGCCGGGGTGTGACAGTTTCATGAAGATTGATAGGGTTAGGGCGGGGCGATGGAATGGTCTCACGATGCAACGACCTACTGCATTCCCTGCATGAGTTGCTGCATGCCGCCACGGGTTAAGCCTTTCTTGCCCATTTTCTTCAGGCGTTTCATGAGTTTTTCCATCTGCTGATGCTGTTTGATCAGCCGGTTGACCTCCTGCACGCTCGTGCCCGAACCCCCGGCGATACGCAAACGCCGCGAGCCGTTAATCAGTTTTGGAAACTGCCGCTCTCTGGCCGTCATGGAGAGGATAATCGCTTCCTGCCGGGCAATCATTTTATCGTCGATTTCCACCCCGTTCATCTGCTCTTTCAGCTTGCCCATGCCGGGAAGCAGGCCCATCATCCCGCCCATGCCGCCCATTTTTTTCATCTGGCGCATCTGGCCCAGCATATCGTTGAAATCGAAATTCCCGGCCATCATCCGGCGGGCCATATCCTCCGCCTCCTGCTCATTGATGACCTCGGCGGCCCGCTCGACCAGCGACACCACATCGCCCATATCGAGAATGCGCGAGGCAATGCGCTCGGGATGAAACGGCTCGAAGGCGTCGAGCTTTTCACCGACGCCCATGAACTTGACCGGCCTGCCCGTCACCTGCCGCATGGAAAGCGCCGCGCCGCCGCGCCCGTCGCCGTCGATACGCGTCAGGATAATCCCGGTGACGCCGATCTGCTCGTTGAACTGTGTGGCGATGTTGACGGCATCCTGCCCGGTCAGCGCATCGGCGACCAGCAGGGTTTCCACCGGCTGGGCGAGGTTGCGCACCGCCTGCAATTCCGCCATCAACTCGCGGTCAATATGCAGCCGCCCGGCGGTATCGAGAATCACGACATCGTAGCCTTCGCGCCGTCCCGAATCGAGCGCCCGCCTTGTGATTTCCACCGGCGACTGGCCTCTGATGATCGGCAGCGAGGCGATGCCCGCCTGCGCGGCGACGACTTCGAGCTGTTCCTGCGCGGCGGGGCGCTGCAC
Source organism: Alphaproteobacteria bacterium (assembly GCA_021730835.1). Classification (GTDB taxonomy): domain Bacteria; phylum Pseudomonadota; class Alphaproteobacteria; order Rickettsiales; family UBA998; genus JAKFYP01. The sequence goes on along the minus strand of JAKFYP010000226.1, from coordinate 106 downwards.
GTCGAGCGAGGCCACCAGCACCTTCTTTTTATGCTTCTCTTTCAGCCGCTTGCCTAGCTTGCCCGAGGAGGTGGTCTTACCCGAGCCTTGCAACCCGACCATCATG